>WRFW01000206.1 GCA_009787435.1 Defluviitaleaceae bacterium | reverse complement strand
AGTTTATTGAGCAGACAACACCGCAAATAGTAATGCTTGATTATAGCCAAAGAGAAGTATTTCGTGCAGGACTATACCCACCAATAGGTAGCGATAGCTACCATGATGATGCATGGCTGACAACATTCCATAACAATGAAAACATTAACGAAATAACTTATATGCGTATTGACCGCAATGTAAGATTTTTCATCGAAATGTTTGAAAGTATTGAAAGATATGACCTTTTTGAATATGTTTTAGAAAGAGGTTTTTATTGTGAAGAGAGACTTTATTTCTTTGAACGCGTTAGAGATATAATAAACTTTACAAATTACAGTGTAGATAACATTATGCGTGCTTCTATAGACTTTAAAACTGGTGATGTAAGAATATCAGTTATAGAAGATTTGCCAAATAGTAGAACTGGCTCAATAGTAAACGATTATAGATTTACAAATATACGCCCAGTAGCAGGACAAACTTGGAATTGGGTTGGACTTCATAACGGAAGACTTCACCAAGGAATTTTACAATTAACACATTTCTATGATTTTTATGGAAGCCAATTACCACCACTTCAAGCAAGATTTCGTGCTATGTATAGAGGAATGGCAACTCCTCTTCCAACAAGTCCAAGGTTGCTTCCAAATATTTATGAAGTAGAATATGCAGAATATCCGAAACAATAACAAAAAATAAGAAACATATAAAGTAACACACCTAAAAATAACATACACCTAGCTTTAAACTATTAGCCTTAGCAATTCAAAAATAAAAAGAGCCTGCAATAGGCTCTTTTTGATTAAGCAATAGCAAATATACTATCTTCGGTTGTGTTTATATAGCTATTTTCAGATTTTAGCTGTTCATTTTTAAAACTTTCTATTGTATCTGTTGCAGCATTAAAAAGTTTATAATAAGCTTCTTCGTAAGCTTCCATTGCATACTCATCATTTTCCAGCTCAATAAAAAGTGTTTCTGCTTCAAGGTGAGCATTTTTTATAACCGCCAACCCTCTTTCTTGATTGTTTAACAATTGTAAATACATATCTTTATAAGTCATTTGAGACCCCTCCATAAATTTTTATTTTTTTAAAATGCCTAAAGTATAACGTATGCTAAAACTACACCTTGGCTATGTTGAATTAAAAATAGTAAGTTGATTTTATAATTTTTTTTCTTTCAAAGCTTGCAAGCGTTTATTCCCTGTAATTAATTACTATGTAAGTTTATCACAATTGTCTTCGTTTGTAAAATCTTGTGTGTCTGAAATGGCGTATAAAGCAATAATATAGGAATTCAAAGGGCTTTGTTGCGAAAAATAAGAAAAAAGGCTTGACTATTGGAAAGTTTAGTGCTATAATAAATGGGACAAGCTTAAAAAATGAGAATATGAAGAGCATTTTTTTAAATGAAGCTAAACTTAAATAAAGGAGTGGGCAGTTTATGAATTATGTAAAAATAAATCCATTTGGACTTATTGGCAATGGCGGCGGCGGTTTCTTTGATGGCAGAGATTAAAAATTATGAAAAGAGGAACTTTATGAAAAATATAGTAAATATTAGACCATTTGGACTTATTGGCGGCGGTGGTTTCGATAATATGGGTCGGGATTAACTTATGAAAGAGAATTCCGAAGCAGAAATCAAATTAATAATAGAGTTTTCTAAACTTGGAGGAAACTTAAACCCTAAAGCTGAAGAAATCTTAAAAAAGAAAATAAATAAATATTTAAAAGATAATGGCGAAGCCGATGCAATCTTGCTTGATGTTTTAAGGCTGCTTAAAATATATAAAATAGAGCGTGAATTTAGCGAATTAGGATTGCTACATAAAATTTCAGAAACTAGTAAAATTGCTATACCTATTGTAGAAAGACTTATGCTTACTTCTATAGAAAAATGGTCTTTTTATGATATATTTATCGCTCAAATTGTTTGTAGCTTTACTCAATCTTTTGAAGAAGCAGAAGAGTTGACTAAAAAAGCTTTTATCGCATTAAAAAATTTTGAAAAAGAAAAGCCTGTTAATAAAATTAAATTTTACTTTCATGCTAACAATACATACAGATTATTAAAAGCAAAATTTTTTGAGATAGAAAGCTCCAAAGAACAAGAACGCTCTGAAAGTTTGAAAAACTTATTTAATCACCATTTAGAAAATAGTCTTAAAATTCTCAAAAATTTAAATGATGAAGAGCTAAAATTTTGGGAACATACTCTTAATATAAGAGTTGCTATAATGGAGAAAAGCTCAAATAAAGTAGTTCAGCATATGCGGCTTTTAAAAGCTATGAAAAAATATAATAAATCATATGAAATTATTAGAGATGAAGTAGCTGAGTATAGCTTTCACCCAGGCTTTGGCGAGCTTGCGGAAGAACATTTTAATATAATGGTTGGCTCTAATATTAGAAAATTGCGAACTAAATTAGAAGTTAAAGCAGATGATATTGAAGATTTTCTAGGCTTTAAAGAAAACTATTTTAATAAAATTGAAAGAGGCGAGCAAGGGCTTTCAAACTACAACACCGCAAAGCTTGCAAGGTTTTTTAATATAACTACCGATGAACTAATTTACGGAAAGCGATAAAACTTAAAAACAGAAAGAGCCTATAGGCTCTTTTTAAACTTTCTGCAAGATACCCAATTTATTGAATTTTTAAAATCTCAGCTTCAAATTGGTCTACTAACTGTGCAAAATTTTTCAAAGCAGCTTCTATAGGCTCTTTTGTAGTTAAATCTACACCAGCAGCTTTTAAAAGGTCTACTGAATAACCACTATTCCCAGCTTTAAGCATATTTAAATAAGCATTTATAGCAGGGGCACCCTCTTTTTTAATTTTCTCAACTATAGCTACCGAAGCACAAAAACCAGTTGCATATTGATAAACATAAAAACTTCTATAAAAATGAGGTATCCTAGCCCAGCCAAATTCTGCACCAGAAATAAATTCAACATTTGAACCTAGCTCTTTCTTGCTTAAATCTAAGAAAACTTCATTTAATTTTTCAGTAGTTAAAGAACCCTCTTTTGCTAGCTCATGAACTTCTTTTTCAAATGCTGCAAATGTTACTTGTCTAAAAAGGGTATTTCTAAAACTGTCTATTCTTTCATTTAAAAGGTACGCTCTTTTTTTAGGGTCTGTAGTATTTTCTATTAAATATTCATACAAAAGTGCTTCATTTACTGTAGAAGCTATTTCTGCTAAGAAAATTGTATAGTCTGAATAAATTTTCGGCTGTGTTTTATCGGTGAAATAGCTATGCATTGCATGCCCCATTTCGTGAGTTAAAGTAAACATATCGCCTATTGTATCATTAAAATTCATTAAAATATATGGATGCACACCCGGCACACCCGCACTATAAGCACCGGAAGATTTGCCTGTGTTTTCATAAACATCTATCCAGCGGCTTTCAAAAGCGGTTTTGGCCATTTCAAAATATTCTTCGCCTAAAATTTTTAAAGATTTAAGAACAGTGCTAACTGCTTCTTCATAGCTTATTTTATTATCTGCCCCTTTCACTAGAGATACAAAATTATCATAGTTATAAAGAGTGTCTAAGCCTAATACTTTTTGGCGGATTTCTGAAAATTTATGAAGTGGCTTTATATTTGCCGCTACTGTTTCTAAAAGATTATTATAAACTGCCAAGGGGATGTTGTTTTGAAAAAGTTTCATTTCTATTGGAGAATTATAATTTCTTATATGTGCCATTACTCTATCTTTTTTCAAATTTTCTATAAATGTTTGCGTTATAGTGTTCTTTTTGCTAGCGTATTCTTTCATAGTGTTTGTGGAAGCATTTTTTCTAAGCTCTCTATCATCACTTTCTGCAAAAAATCTAGCACTGCTATGTGTTAGCTTGTGTAAATTTCCATCTTTATCTTTAACATCTTCAAAAGATATATCGGCATTGTTTATCATACTGTAAATATTGCTTGAAGCGGGGGCAATCTCGCCAAGCTTAGCTAGTATAGCTTCTTCACTATCACTAAGTTTGTGTGCTTTTTGTCTCAATAAATCATCAAAATAATGTGCATAAATTGCTAAGCTTTCTTCTTTTGCTAAATTTTGAAGCTCATCACCAATGGTTAATAATTCTGGCTCAATAAAACTAGTTACCGCTTCAAAAGCTGAATTCAATTTAAAAAACTGACCTTTTAAAGCTTGGTTTTCGCCTATTCTAGTATCTTCATCGGATTTAACAAATGAATAAAGCCATAGCAAACCAATTTTTTTGCTCAAATCTTCATACAATTCAAAACATTTTTTAAGCTCGCCAGCAGTTCCCAACTTGCCTTTAAAGCTATGGAAAGCCTCCATTTTTTCTTGAACTTCTTTTATAGTATTATGAAATTCTTTATCCGAGTTGAATACATCTGTTAAATCCCATTTGTATTTTTCTTCAATATCTTTTCTATCTCGCATATGTTTCCTCCAAAAATTTTAGATTTTTTAAATGTATATACTATCATAACATATTATAGCAAATAGTGTCAAGCTAAAAATTTATTTTCTGTTGACTTTTTTATTAAAATACTGTACAATTGAATGTATGCTAATGTGTAGTATAGATGAAAAAAAGTTTTATTGACTGGGGGAATATAAGATATGCTTGCACAAGTTTCAAACGAATATGGTACGATAAGTATAGAAGAAGAAGTAATCGCTAGAGTTGCAGGAAACGCCGCAATGGATAGCTATGGCGTTGTTGGCATGGGGGCTAAAAGCCTTAAAGACGGCATAATCCATCTTCTCAAAAGAGAAAATTTAACTAAAGGTGTAAATGTTTATATAATAGATGAAAAATTAACTATAGACTTGCATATAATTGTTGAACATGGCACAAATATACCAGCCATTGCCGAAGCTTTGATTGAAAGCGTTCGCTATAAAGTTACTGAATTTATAGGGTTAGATGTTGAACATATAAATATAAACGTCGTTGGCGTTAGAGTTTGAGAAGAGGTGTGAAAAGCAATGAAACTTTTAACTATAGATGGTCATTTTTTAAGAAAGGCGATAATTCACGCCGTTAATAAACTGGAAGAAAATAAAGAGATTGTAAATTCTCTTAATGTGTTCCCAGTGCCCGATGGAGACACAGGAAACAATATGGCAGCAACTGCCCAGTCCGCAGCAAAAGCAGTTGCAGCCCTTGAAACAGAAAATATTTATGAAGTTGCAAAGGCTGCTTCTTCAGGGGCTTTAAGAGGGGCTAGGGGCAATTCTGGTGTTATACTTTCTCAACTTTTTAGAGGATTTGCAAAAGGGCTAGAGGGGAAAAAAGAAGCGACAGCTTATAATATAAGCAACGCTTTTTTAGCTGCAACAGAAGCTAGCTACAAAGCGGTAATGAAGCCAAAAGAGGGCACAATTTTAACTATCGGAAAATCTTTAGCACTTGCAGGCGAAGAATTAGCAAAAAAAGAAGAAGATATAAAAGAACTGCTTAAAGGAATGTTAGCCTCTGCCCATAAAATGCTAATTAAAACTGAATTTATGCTTCCAGAGCTAAGAGCCGCAGGCGTTGTTGATTCTGGCGGTAAAGGGCTTCTTTATATGATTGAGGGTATGCTTGAAGCAGACTATTCTTTAGAAGTTAACTTAAAAACACCTATCGCTTTAAAAGAAACGGTAATGAATTCAGCTTTTGCAAGCGGGGAAATAGATATAGAATTTGGCTATTGCACAGAAATGTTTATAGACCTTGAAACGGGTGTGAACCGCCTAAAATTTGAAGATGTTGAAGACCCTCTCAAAAAATTTTTAGACACTATGGGAGATTCAATAGTATTAGTCGGCGATGAAAATATCGTTAAAATACATATCCATACGAACGACCCTGGGCTAGTTATGCAAAAAAGTTTAACTTATGGGCAGCTTTCAAATATTAAAATTGAAAATATGCGTTTGCAACATGAAGAACTAGTTAGCTTTGCACCTAATGTGAAAACGAGCACAACCGCAAAAACTAGCAAACCAGCTAAAAAAACACCTAAAGAACCAGAAAAGCAATTAGGCATTATAGCGGTTAGCTCTGGAAAGGGGTTTACTAATATTTTAGAAGGCTTAGGCGTTGATTATTGTATTTCTGGCGGGCAAACTATGAACCCCTCCACAGAAGATTTTCTTTCAGCTATAGAAAAAGTTAACGCTAAAGAAATTATTATTTTACCGAACAATTCAAATATAATTTTGGCAGCAGAGCAAGCAGCTAAAATAGAAAAATCTAAAAAAATATATGTGATACCTTCAAAAACTGTGCCACAAGGTGTATCGGCAATGTATAGCTTTAATCCCGATGCTAAAACGAGCGAAGCTATTAAAAGCATGGAAACTTCCGCAAAAAACACTGCCACAGGGGAAGTTACATTTGCTGTGAGAGATACAACAATAGACGGGCTAGCTATAAAAAAAGATGATATTTTATGCATTTTAAACAACAAAATAATAGACGTTAAAAAAACACCTAAAGAGGGGGCAGAAGTAATTTTAGCGGCTATGTTAAAAGATGAGTGCGAGTTTATAAATATTTATTATGGCGAAAATGGCACAGAAATAGAAGCAAAAGAACTTAAAAACTTCACAGAAAAATTAAATGATAGTGTAGAAATAGAAATTCACAGCGGAAACCAACCGCTATACCACTATATTATTTCCGCAGAATAATTAAACTAACGGTTGTATATGCTTGATTTTTGAACAAATTGCATTTATAATAAAAGTCTCAGGAAAATAAGTTTAAGCAGCTTCATTAAGTTGTAATTATATCTGTTAGATATTGAAGCTTCTTAAACTTCGTTTCTAAAAGTATAACCAAAATCAAACAGAGAGGTTTTATGAAAAAGAAAAACGAACGAACTTTCCAAATTAAAAGCAAGAAAAAAATTATTGCAGGCGTTATTATTGCGGGTGTAGTTGTTGGCGGTTTAGTTCTTAGCCAAAGTGGTGTGCAAGCGGGTGCAGGCGGTGGAATAGCACCATACGTGCAAGCTTATGAAGTGAGAAGAAATACACTAGAATCAACTATTACCGCCCAAGGCGAAGTTTCATTGCTTCAGTTTACAGTTGCAAGCATAGAAAATACTCTTGAAGTTGCAGAAGTTTTAATAAACCAAAATGACGAAGTTTCAGAAGGGCAGCCGCTAATCCGCTTCAACACAAATATGACAGACAGGCAAAGAGAGCGTGAAAGGCTGCAAAGCCAACTAAGAGACACAGAATTAATGCTAGCAAGCCAACAAGTGCAATTAAACAATATGCAAGTGGGACCGACTAGCTTAGAAATTGAAAATGCAACACTGCAAGTGAGGCGTGCCGAGCAAGCCCTTGAAGATGCACAGTTCGCTTTAAACCAATTTGAAATAAACCTTGAATTGCAGCAAAGAGAATTAGAGCCGCTGCAAATTAGCTTAGAAAATGCTATTGCAAATATTGCAAATGCAGAAGCTCAAGTTACAAGTGCCGGAATTCAGCTAAGCACAGCTATAACAGGTGTAAGCACTGCTGAGAGCACTTTTTTAAATACTCAAATATTGTATAATGCAGGCGGTGTTACTAGAAACCAGTTAGAACAAGCCGAAACTGCTCTTGAAAACGCTGTAAGGCAAGTGGAACAAGCTGAAAATAGCCTTGAAAACGCTGTAAGGCAAGTAGAACAAGCTGAAAGAAACGTGCAAGATATTGAAACGAGACTTACTATAACAGCTCAGCAAATAGAAAATAGCGGAAACCAAAGAGAACAATTAATAAGAAACATTTCAGCCGCTGAAGATAACGTACGCATTTCAGAGCTTAGCTTAATTGATTTAAGAAATAGAACGAGCCACGCACAAAATTTAAATGCGATTAGCCAACAAGAAATAGCAATTCAAAGAACAGGCGTTGCAATTGAAGAAATAAGAAGAAATATAGCAATATTAGATGATGTTGAAGAATATTTATACGCCCCAACGAGCGGCACTATAACAGCTATAAACGTTTCGCAAGGCTCTCTGGCACAAGCCCGCCAACCCCTTGTACATATTTCTAACGCTGAAGATTATGTGCTTCGTGCATTTGTAAATGAACGCCATGCCGCTGGCCTAGCCCTTGGGCAGCAAGTGTTAATTGAAGGTTCTATCTTAGGAAATAACTATCTTTTCGGAACTATAGAAAGCATTTCTAACATAGCAACTACTACACAAGTTGGCGGCGTTGTGGAACGTGTTGTGCCTATAGAAATTGCCGTTTCAGATGATAGTATTTTAATACCGGGTGTAACTTTAGATATTACAGTAACTACAGATGTTCGTGAAAATGTTGTTTCTTTGCCTATCCTTTCAACTTTAGTAGATTCTTCTAATGGTGAATCTTTTGTGTTCGTTATAAATAATGAAAATGTGCTTAGTATACGCAATATAGAAATTTTAACTTATGCTGATATGTATGTTGAAGTAGTTGGAATTAATGAGGGTGAAAGAATAGTTCTTCAGCCACAGCCAACTATGGATGATGGTATAACAGTAAATATTGTAGACTAGCCTTTTTTAAACATTAAAACCCTAATTAAGATAGCCCATCATTTGGGCTTTTCAAGGGTGAGTTTTTAGAGATACCCAATAAGGAAAACTGAATTATTATGAAAAACGAAAACATTATAGAAGTTAAAGGGCTAAGAAAAATTTATAAAACAGGTAAGTTAGAATTTGAAGCATTAAGAAGCGTAAATTTTACAATAGCTAAAAAAGAGTTTGTCTCTATTATGGGGAAAAGCGGCTCTGGAAAATCTACACTAATGAATATTCTAGGCTGTTTAGATACTATAAGCCATGGTGAATATATTTTAGATGGTGAAAATGTAGCAGGGCTTTCAGCGAACCGCTTAGCAACTGTTCGCAATCAAAAAATCGGGTTTATATTTCAATCTTTTAATCTTTTGCCTAAGCTAACCGCAATGCAAAATGTGGAGCTTCCTATGGTTTATGCAGGCGTTAAATCTTCTGTAAGAAAAAAAGTTGCAGAAGAAGCATTAGACAGAGTTGGGCTTCATAAATGGTTTCACCACAGACCAAATGAAATGAGCGGCGGGCAAAAACAGAGAGTAGCCGTTGCAAGGGCTCTAGTAAACAAACCCGCAATACTTCTAGCAGATGAGCCAACAGGAAATCTAGACACCCGCTCTACAGAAGATATTATAGCAATTTTTCAACAGCTAAATAAAGACGGTGCAACAATTGTAATAGTAACCCATGAGCCAGAAGTTGCAGAGCACACAAAAAGAACAATTACATTTAAAGATGGGCAAATAATTTCAAATGAAATTATAGAAAACCAACAAATAGCAACTTATGTGCCACCCGATGATTGGCAAGACTAGCCACTTGCAGCGGGGCATAATGATTGGAGAACTCCCCCCTATGAAAAAATACATAGATAGTATTAACTCAGCAATAAATAGCGTATTAGCATATAAGCTTCGCTCCACTTTAACTATGCTCGGTATAATAATAGGAATTTCAGCTGTAATATTAATTACAAGCATAGGCGATGGTGTTTATCGCTCAATTTATGCAGAAATGAATGAATTTAATATGAGTTCCATTATGGCTATGGCTAGAAATATGCAGCCAACAATAGATATTGAAGATGTTTCAGCAATATCTAACTTGCCAAATATATTGGGCGTTTCTACCGTTTCAGAAATTCATAATCTTTATTTCCCGCTTAGGGGTGGGTCTGAAGCCCATAGAGACACCTTAATTGGATTAGACCATAACTATACTATGATTGAAAATATTAGTATGCTCTATGGTCGTTTTTTTTCTGAGCAAGATTTTATAAATGCTTCATATGTTACTGTTATAACGTCTACTACTAGCTTAGATGTTTTTGGAACTATAAATAGTGTAGGTATGAATTTAGATATTGAGGGTCGGTTTGGCAGGTTTTCTCCACTAGTTATAGGCATAATAGATTTTGATGAAGATTCCCTTTCAGCCTTTGGAACACCTTTTGGGCAATCTTTTGCAACTATGCCCGCAACAACTGTTGCTAATAGAGCTGGGAGAGAGGGAATTTTCCATCAAATACAAATTATTCTTGAAAACCCAACACTTAGCATGGCAACTTCAGACCAAATAGCAAGGCTTCTAAACTTAAGACACGACACAGAAGACGCTTTCATGATAATGAGCTTAACAACAGTAGTAGATGGAATAGACGCAGTCTTAATGGCTATTACCGCTTTTATTACTTTCGTTGCAGGCATTTCGCTTTTTGTTGGCGGGGTTGGCGTTATGAATATTATGATGGTAACAGTTACAGAAAGAACGAAAGAAATAGGAATAAAAAAATCGCTAGGGGCCACAGGCACACTTATTAGGCTTCAATTTGTAGCAGAATCTATTATAATAACCGTTTCGGGTGGTATAATAGGCATTATTTTTGGGCTTTTAGCAGCTCATTTTGTGGCAAATATTATTACTAGCATTTCACCGCTTTCAATTAATATGGTAATAGCCCAGGGGCCTATTGTTATATCTGTGTTAGTTAGTATATTTATAGGCGTTATCTTTGGAGTTGTGCCTGCTGGAAAAGCGGCAAATTTAGACCCTGTGGAAAGTTTAAGGTATGAATAATGAATATATTTGATTTATTTTCAGCTTCTTTTGAATCTATAAAAGCAAATAAAATGCGGGCAGGCTTCACTATGTTTGGTATAGTAGTCGGCATTATGAGTGTAGTAATGATTACTAGCATAGGCGATGGGCTCAGCAACACTATAGACGACCAATTTGCAGACTTCGGATTAGATGAGATTACAATTAGCCACACTTCAGCAGTGCGGGAAATAGAATGGCACGAAAGGCTTAATAAAAGCGACGCTGAATTTTTAAGAAATCACCCAGAAATAAGCCACGTTACCATAAATTCAAACACAACTTTTCAAAATGCAATAGACCAAATCGGAACTACAGATATGAGAGCCGCCCAGTTACAAGGTGTAGATGAATATAGAGCCTTTTTTTCAGAAAATTCATTAATAAGAGGGCGAAATATAACCTATTTAGATGTTTTAAATAGAAACCACGTTGCTATTATAGACCAAATGGCTGCTTTTTCAATATTTGGCACTGAATATGTGCTCGGAAGAACTTTAGAAATTCGCACAAACTCTGGAATGCGTTCTTTTGAAATAGTCGGCATTTTAGAAGCAGACGATGCAATGGGCTTAATGGAGATGTTTGAAATGCCATTTGAAATAAGAGTTCCTATAACTATCGTTTCAGACCTTTCAAACTCTGGCAATGTAGTAGGAAATATAAGAGTTAGGCTTTATAATAGAGATAATGTGCAATATATTGCACCAAATTTAATAAATTTATTAGAGCTTAGAAAAAACGCACAAGATATTTTTCAAACACAGAGCACAGCAGGCATGCTAGAACAAATTGGAGATATTGTTTCACTTTTCACTATTTTCTTAACTGTAGTAGCTAGTATTAGCCTTTTAGTTGGTGGAATAGGCGTTATGAACATTATGTTAGTTTCAGTAACCGAAAGAACACGTGAAATAGGAATTAAAAAATCATTAGGGGCTACTAACAATACAATACAAATGCAATTTCTAATAGAAGCTGCCACTTTAACCGTGCTCGGCGGCATAATAGGCATAATTCTAGGCTTAAGCGGTGGTGCATTAATAGGAATGCTCGTTTATTTACTTTTAGATTTAACATTAATGCCAACTGTAGATTTAATAATGATTACTATAATTGTTTTAATATCGGCTTCTGTTGGGCTTTTATTTGGTGTTTACCCTGCAAGAAAAGCTTCCCTTTTAGACCCAGTGGAAAGCTTAAGATTTGATTAACGCCCTCTATAAACTTTAATTCTTTGAAAGCATCGCTATTTAAAAATTATTAAATTGGGTATCTCTAAAACTAAAAAAACCGCTTAATTAAGCGGTTTTCTATTTTTTCCATAACAAAGTACATCTATCGTTGTGTTAAGAATTTTTGCAACCTCCATTAATTTGTAAATAGATAAGTTATTTTCTCCTCTTTCTACTGCATTTAAATGGCTGTCGGTAATATTTAAAGGCTCTGTAACATCTACAACAGCTATATTTTGCTGCTCACGTGTTCTTCTAATATTATCACCAATAAATATAGTGCTTTGTGCTTCATTTAGATAAAAATCTGGGTGGTCGCTATATTTTGCGACTTCTTCCCTCATAATTCTATATCTTTGCTTATCCCCTACTTCTTTAAGAAGAGCTAAGCTTTTCATTACTTCATCTGTATCTTTATCCCAAAGGGCTATTCTTATAAATATTATAAGTTCATATTTTCTAGCTTGCTCACCCTCTGATTCACATATTTTTAAAGCTTCGCTCGTATTGTATTTGAAAAGAGTTTTTAATTTCTCATATCTTTCTGCTTTCTTAACTTCATTAAGTTCAAAAAAACTAGCGTATAATAACCTGCTTGAAATATTTGAATAAATATTAAATTTAGATTTATTAGCTCTTTCCTTACTTCTATGTTGTTTTATTGCTCTTAAAATTTTACTTGAAAATTTATCAGCTTCTTCAAAAGTATTAGTATAAGAAAGTACAAGCTCTGCAATATTTATATCATAATCATGCCAGTTTTCTATGTGAGTATAATTAAGCCTTTGTATTATAGGCTTTGAGATAAAGCAAAGGTCTCTAAAATCTGCTTGGCTATAATTTTTTTCAAATATATCTAAAATTCTTAAAACATCTAGCAACTGGGGTGTAGTTCCTCCAGTATCTCTAAAATATTTTTTTATTTTATTTTCTAGAGATTTAAATTCTCTATGCTCTGAACCAAAATTGCCACCAAGACCAGAAAATATCTTTAAAAGGCTATATTCTAATTTTTTTTCTTCTTCTGAAGTTACATCCATTTATCTCCGCCCTCAGAACCCATATTAAATGGATTTAAAAATGCTATAAATTTAATTGGCTTAAACATTTTCTATGCTCTCCTTTCATATATTTTTTATTCTTTCAACTACATCCATTTATCTCCGCCCTCAGAACCCATATTAAATGGATTTAAAAATGCTATAAATTTAATCGGATTAAACATTTTCTGTACTCTCCTTTCATAATATTTTTTATTTTAGAAAATCCAGTTAATAACCTATTATAACCGAGAATGAACTAAAATATATTAAAATTTTTTATATATTTTAAAATTTAAAGCCATTACCATAAAAATTCATTAGATTTGTTTATAATATCTATGGCTCGCTTTCTAAATAACTTTATGAGAAAGGGTTCCATAATCTGTCTCATACTCTGCTCATATGTTGTAGTCTTTTCTAACTCTCTTCTAGGGAACTAACCCCCTATAATTAGAATGCTCTATTTCATTTGCAAAAAAGCTGTATAACTGAAAAGAAAATGCAGCTAAAATTCCAATAAAAAATATTGAAATAAGCTTATACAGGCTTTTCATTTTTTCACCTCCTAGTCCTCGCTAGGATTTTAAACTTACTCTTGAATTTATTTATATACGATAATAAGTTTGAATAATTTTTTATATTCTACTAGCCAAAATAGGCAAAATTATCGCAAGAACAAGAACAAGAACAAGAACAAGAACAAGAACAAGAACATTATAGCATAAAAAAAAAAAATTGTCAATGCTTTAAGAAAAATTTTAAAAAAATTTTGAGTTGTCTTTTTTTAGAATTTAAAAATTAAATTACACCAAAAAGTTAAATAATTATTAATCTTAGCCTGAAAGTTTGTCTAATAAAACCCTTAAAGTCTATGTTGGAATAATCTTTATTTATCACAACTAAAAAGATTTTGTAAATATCTGTCTTTGTGATATAATTATATAATAAAATCACAAAGGAGAAAAAAGAGCATGAAAAGATGGAACGAAGAAAATTTTAAATATAATATTGAGGGGGCAAAAAATAATAACCAATGTGATAAAGTTAACACATTATTAAAAAAAATTGAAAAATTTGAAAAC
>WRFW01000205.1 GCA_009787435.1 Defluviitaleaceae bacterium | reverse complement strand
GACTGCCCTAGGGCAGTCGTTTATGCAAAGAGAAACATAAACGACTGCCTTTCTATCAGATGTTTTTGGGTCTTCAAAAAAACTAATTTAATTTATAATTTAATTTATATTGAAAGGAAATGCTCTATGAACATAAAAGTTTTGCTTGCGAGCGAAGATAAAGAATACACATCTAGGCTTGGTAAATTAATGAAAGTCGCAAACACGCCAACAGGGGATAAATTAGAGATTTCTATTTTTGATGATATAGAAAAACTTAAAAAAGAGAATTTTGAGAGTAACCGTTTTAATATAACTCTCACAGACGATAAACTTTTAAGTTTAACTTCACACTTATCTCCTTTAAACATAGTTTTTACAGAAGATGATTCTTTGGACGAAGAAAAATTTGAAGAAAATAATATTTGGCTCTATAAATATCAAAGGGCTTCTAGCATAATTAATAAACTTGTTTTTCACCAAAGCAACTTAAGAAAGTCTAAAGGCTTAGGAACTGCTTCTGTTTGCTTAATTTCTTCTATCTCAGATTCATTTAAGAAACTTCCCTCATCTTTGGCTTTATCCCTTGCTTCTTCTGAAGTTAAGCCTTTATATGTTAATTTTGAAATATTTAATACAACAGACCTCGTTTTTAAAGACACCTATTCTTCAAACAAAGGCTTATACGATGTTTTTTGCTCCATTGCTGCAAAAGAAAATGTTACATCATCTATTAATACGCTAGTCCAAATAGATAGAGGCGTTAAATACATAAAAAGGTTTAGAGATTGGCGAGAAGTTAGCGATATTTCTGAAGAAGAATTAGAAACTTTTATAGAAGCTGCCAGAGCTGCAAACGAAGTGGACTTAGTTATATTAGATTTCGGAACTAACTATGGAAAAGCGTTTGTTCGTGCTTTAGATTTAGCAGATGAGATTATAGTTTTTTGCGATGAAGATGAGCAATCTAAATTCAAACTAGATATTTTTATGAGTGATAACCCCCATAATGAAAAGATAAAAATAGCTTCGGAGAAAGATTTAAACGAACTAGCTAGAAATTTTAAACCATCTACACTATAGTTTTTTAATTAATAGAGGAGTATATGAATAGAAATGATTTAATACTTGAAACTAAACGAATTTTAGTAGAAGAAGACCCACGCTTAATTTCTTATACAGATGCCGAGCTTAGAGAAGCTATAGAAGCCCAAATAGAACGCATTAATAGCAATGTTTCATATAAAGATAGATATTTTGTGCTTAATAATGTGTATGATTCTATACGTGGGCTTGGAATTTTAGATGAAATAGTTAGAGATGAATCTATAACAGAAATTATGATAAATGGGCATGATAGTATTTTTATAGAAAAAGGCGGCAAACAATATAAATATGACCGTGGC
Source organism: Defluviitaleaceae bacterium (assembly GCA_009787435.1). Lineage (GTDB taxonomy): Bacteria > Bacillota > Clostridia > Lachnospirales > UBA5962 > WRFW01. Next base: position 12,319 of record WRFW01000205.1, on the reverse strand, counting down.
TTTGAATCCAAAGAAGACCTTTCACGCATAATTACTTTATTTGTGCAAAAGGCTGGCAGGTCTGTAAGCGAAGCTAACCCTATAGTAGATACTAGGCTTGAAGATGGTTCTCGTGTAAATGTTGTTATGCCGCCTGTTGCTCTTGATGGGGCAACAGTAACAATCCGTAGGTTTCCTAAAGAGCCTATGACTGTAGAAAAATTAATAAAATTTGGCAGCTTTCCTCCAGAAATTGCAGAAATTTTAGAAATATTTGTGAAAGCTAGATTTAATATATTTGTGAGCGGCGGCACAGGCAGCGGAAAGACTACTTTTCTTAATGCACTTTCAAATTACATACCTCGCACAGATAGAGTTATAACGGTTGAAGATTCAGCAGAGCTTCAAATTAAAGCAGTCGACAATTTAGTTCGCCTTGAAACAAAAGTTTCTACAAGCAAAGATACTAAAGAAATTTCTATACAAGATTTAATAAAATCTGCTTTGCGTATGCGGCCAGATAGAATAGTTGTCGGCGAGATTAGAGGAGCAGAAGCAATAGACATGCTGCAAGCTATGAACACCGGGCACGATGGTTCTCTATCTACTGGGCATGCCAATTCTGCTAAAGATATGCTAAGCCGTATAGAAACTTTAGTTTTAAGAGGGGTAGACTTGCCGCTTGAAGCTATTCGGCAGCAAATTTCTTCAGCAGTGGATATAATAATTCAGCTTTCAAGATTAAGAGACCATAGTAGAAAAACAGTTGAAATTGTAGAAGTTGGGGCTTATAACTTTGAAACTAGGCAAATAGAGTTAAACCCTATTTATGAGTTTGTAGAATCAGAACATACTACAGTGGAAAAAGTTGATGGCAAGCTCACTAGAACTAAAAATCCATTAATTAATGTTGATAAGCTAAGGCAAGCAGGCATATATAGAGAGATTTAAAAGGTGAAGTATGGTTTTAACAAAAGATAAAAATTTTAAAAAAAGAGAAAAAAGAAAAAAGCTAAACTCAAACATAGAAAAAATAGACCGCAAAATAAATGAAATAAAAGTTACAAACACCCTTGAGCCACCCCCTTATAATAAAAGTGCTTTAAAATTTATGGCTCATATTATAATGGGTTCCACTGGCTATATTGCGGGGTTTATAGTATCTTGGCTATTTTATCAAAATTTAACTATTTCATTTATAGTTGCTGCTGTTTTTGTCCCTGCTGCTATAATACTTAATATTAACAATAGCAAGAAAAAACGACTATCTAGGCTTTTGCTTCAATTCCAAAGTTTGCTTGAAAGTTTAGTAGTAAGTTTGCAATCTGGCAGCACAGATTTAAATGCACTTGCCCACGCTTATGAAGATATGGTGCTTATGTATTCAGCAGATTCAGATATTGCAAAAGAAGTAAAATTTATAATGGTGAAGTTTCAAAATAGGCAAACTATAGGGGAAACTTTTGCTAACTTTGGAGACCGCACAGGCCTTGAAGATATTAAGCTTTTTGCTTCTGTATATTCTTCAGTGGAAGGCAAAGGAGATAATACTAGAGATATTGTAATGCGAACGCAAAAAATTCTTTCAGATAAAATTGAAATTGAAGCAGAAATAAAAACACTTTCTTCTGGTGCTTCTATGGAAATAAATATTATAGTTTGTGTTCCTATTATAATTGTTGGTGCAATGGGATTTATGGGCGGCGAGCTTATGGAGGGGCTTTTTACTCCTATTGGGCGTATCGTAACGACTATTTGCATTTGTATATTTATAGGTGCCTATTTCCTAGGCAAAAAGATGACTTCAATTAAAATATAGGAGCAAGTATATGCTATTTTTATTAATAATAATTTTTGGAATAGGTGTAGTAGCTTTATTGTTTTATAATATTTTGTTTTTTATGGCAACTAGCGAAAATGAAAAAGAAGTCGCCTCTTTTGAATATAGAAGATATAGAGATAAATTTTTATCTCTTCAAAATAAATATAATTCAGATACTGTTTTATTAGCAGAGCTTTCAGGCTTTCCAAAAACTTGGAGAAAGCTTTGGCACAATCCTAAAGAAAGTAAGAAAAAAGCTATTAAATTAAAAAAATCTATGGATAAGCTTCTAAGTGGAAATTATAATGGCATAAATTTTTTAGTTTTGCCAGGCTTTGCTTTTCTAGATAAAATAAAATTTAATGGCAGAAAATTAGATGCTACTAACAAGCTTTACCAAAGAATAATGAATACATATACAGACCTTTTAGGGCGGGAACATGCCAATTCCAACACTAGATATTTGCTTTCTTGTATGATTGCTACAGTTTTAGGCGGTATTGGAATAGGTGTTAGTGCAGGTATATTTATGCTTACTATAGGAAATAGTGCAGGCACTTTTATTGCAATAGGAAGCATTTTTATGGCTTTTGTGCTAGCTTATTCACTGCTTCAAGGTATAGAAAGCAAATCAAAAGCTAAAAGAGAAGAAATTACAAGAGATTTTGCACAAGTTGCAACAGAAGTGGCACTTTTAACTTCAGCTGGAATGGAAATATTTAAAGCTTGGGATAGTGTTTGCAAACAGCCCACAAGAAAAGGGGCTTTATATTCAGAAATGCGGCAAACTTCCAAAGAAATTAATAACGGATTTGATATTCCCATTGCCATAGAAGGTTTTATTCGCCGGTGTGCAACAAAAGAAACCGCCAAATTTGGAGCTTCTATATTGCAAGGTTTAGAAAGGGGAAATGCAGAGCTAAGCAGATTTTTAGCAGAGCTTTCAAAAGAAACTTGGGAAGAAAGGAAAAGATACGCTAGAACTTTAGGGGAAAAAGCAAAATCTAAACTAATGCTGCCCATGGGATTAATATTTCTAGGTATACTGCTTTTAATAGGTGTGCCTATGGCATTAGGAATGGGCGGGGTAGGTTTTTAAAAACTTAGTTTTTGGAAAATAACATTCATACGAAGAAAAAAGAGAGGAGACTATTTTTAAAATGTATAAAAATATTAGAGACCAATCTATTAAGCTTAAAAAAGATATAAAAGGTACTATAAGCATATTTGTAATACTTATGCTCATACCTACTATTATTTTCACAAGTATAATGGTAGATTGGGCTAGATTTAATATGGCACATGCTCAGCTAAGAAATGCAGCTTATTTAACTGCTAATTCTGCACTCGCTTTTTATGATGGGCTTTTATTAGATGTTTATGGTCTTTTAGCTATGAGCCAAGATAGAAGCAATATGGCTAGCAATGCTACAGAAACTGCCAGGCTCGCTCTAGGGTTAGATTCCAGTGGCAATAGGCTTCACCAAACATTTAATCTTTTAGGAAATGTTAGTTTAGATGTTGCAATGGGGGCAGACGATAGAAGATATAGCTTAGATAATGTAGTATATTTGCAAATGCAAATAATAGACTATATGGTGTATAGGCTTCCTATGGCATTTTTCCATATGGATGAGCTTCTAGATGAAATGCGAGAAGAAAGAGCAAATAGCCCTACAGAACAGCGACCGGAATTTGCTGAAAATGAAGTAGAATTTATGGATGAATATTTTGTGCCTGCTATGGAAGCCTTGTATGATTTACACACTTATTATGGCTATTTGCTAGATGATATAATCAAATATGAAAGAAGATTAGAGGGGCTTAATAATTTAGGGCAGTCTTCGCTTGGAACTATTAGTTCTAACTATTCTTCGATTAGTACAATGGTTGAATACTATGGAGGCCGCCTAACTGAATATTCAATGGCTATGTTAGGCTTTTTAGCAGCTATGGCAGATTATGAAAGAGCAAGGCAAATGTATAATGCTGCTTGGCAAGCCCACTGGGCAAACCCTGAAAATTTTGGCCCGCCAACAATACCTACACCAATTCCGCCAACCCCGCCAAATATAACAAGACCAACTTTAGATACGAATAGCATAGAGCAGCTTTTAAATGAAATATACAGTGAGACATTTGAAACAGATATTTATCGCTATCAAATGCGTTTAATTTTAAAGGGAATAGTTGAAAGAGCTGAAGAAGTAGATGTGAAAGGGCATTTAATTAAACAAGAGCTTTTAAGAATAAAAGATATTTTACAACAGAGAAAAAATGAAGACCTTTCAGAAGCTTTTGTTGAGAGCGTTAGGGGTGATATATATGAAATTTTAAATGGTGCATCTTTAATGGATGATAATGGCGACCCTACAGGGGAAAGGGTACCACCGTTAATAATAACAGAGCTTTTAGGCGAAAGTGCAACTGCATTTAAAAATGCTAATTTACCTTTAATGACTAACAATGACACTTCATATACATTTACTGGCACACTAGGAACATATACTATAAGCGAAATACGAGCAAATGTGGCAGTTAATTTAGGGATTTTACTTACTTATAATTTTACTAACTTACCTGTTTTTATTATACTTTCAGGGAGAGTTTCAGACAAAATAGAACTAGTTCCTTTTAATGAATCTCATAAAAATCTTTTGCAAGAATTAAGAGACTTAGATGATGTGGCAGGGGCAGGCTATCTTAGAGAAGTTGGGATGAACCCTGAAAACACAGTTAGAAGCAATAGAAGAACTTTTAGAGATTTATTAAGATTAGACCCTGCAGATATTTTAGATAAGCTAGACTATTTGCCTAATTTAGAGGGTATTAATTTGCCAGAAATGAGAGAAATGATAAATGAGGGTATGGCAGATATTTTTGTTGAAGATTTGATATCTCGGATTATATTAGCGGAATATGGTGTTCAAATGTTTAGCAATTTAACTACTAATAGGCGTTTAGTTGAAAATAATGGCACAGTTTCAAGAGTAGTAAATGAAACTACCCTTTCAGGTATACCTTTTGATACGAACATAAACTTAGCCTTTGGCGGTGAATTAGAATTTATATTTGCTGGAAGAGAAAGTATGCGAAGCAGTGGTAGAGGCTTTTTTTCACGCTACACAGCAGGCAATTTAGAATATACTATAAGGTGGATGTATGCTGTATTGTTGGCTAGAAATATTCTTTACACTTTTGAAAGTCAACTTTTAAGAAATGAACTAAGAAAAATAAGAGCAATTCCTAAAATAGGTTTTATATTGGCTGAAATTTATAGACTCACTTTAGCCCACCAAGAAACACAATTAGACATTTTAACTATATTAGAGGGTGCCAGAACACCTCTTAGAAAAAATCCTAGAGCGAGAACTTCAGCAACCCACGATAATAGAACACAGTGGCGGTCTGGTCCATCTTATATAGGTTTAAGAAATGCATGGAATTCAGAACGCATTGGTATTACTCACGGCTCTCCTAGCTTGCCTGGTGTTGGCTTATATTATTACCAACTTCTTAGAATTATGATATTTGTTTTTAATGATTCAAATACTATTACTCATAGAATAGGGCATTTAATACAAGCTAATTTAAACCACCATTTAGGGCTTCAACATAGCTCTTGGACAGCTTCAGCCCCAGGGGCAACTTCTTCTTCAAGACCGACAAGGCAAACATTTAGTTTAGAAAATGCGTACGTTTTAACAGAGGTAAATTTAAATGCTAGAATTCCGCATTTTTTTATAAACACTGGTGGCAGATATAGAGAGTTTAACATATCTGTAGTTAGAGGGTATTAACAAATAAAACATATAAATAAAATCCGCCATAGGCGGTAAAAAAATAAAAAATATAAAGAGGTTTAGAAAATGAATAACTATTTAAAATTTATATTAGCAGCAGGGGCAGCAGCTTTATTAACAGCTTGCGGGGGAAGCAATGAACCACAACCAACCCCTGAAGAACTTATGGCTAGAGCCGAAGAACTTTTAGCTGCTCTTCCAGTAGCTAATGAGGAACTAGAAGAGATAACAGAAGAGCTTGAAGATGAAAATATAGAAGAAACTTCAGACGCAGGCTTTGACCCTAATTTTATTCCTGAATTTACTCCACATTTTGATAGAATTGAACTAAGATTAGGCTATTATGAAGATGAAGAAAATAGCACTTGGTATCTTTCAAACTTTAGTCATTTAACTCTTAGAAGATTAGGAGATACAGCGATAGTAGACACTAACAATAAGATTACAGCTTTAGAAGAAATAGAATTTATTAGGCTTTCAGACATTGCAGCTTTTGAAGATGTGGAATTTATAACTCTTGAAAATAGTGATTCAGAAATATTTACTTCTGCAGATATGAAGCTTATAAGAGTCCCTTTATGGCTATCTAACCCTAGTAGAGAGGAAGAGAGTAGACAACATGTTGCTGCTCAGTATACTACTTTTTTTAGGTCTCATAATGGTTATAGAGAATTAGTTAGTATACAAAATGCACCATTAATAGAAAATAGCGTTGTATATAGAGAACAAAATTTAATTCATGTTCCTGCACGCACTACTGAAGAAAGTGTGGCATATATACCTTTCACTGGAATAGGTAATTACTATCTTATGTTTCGTGATGTAACTGGTTTTAATTTTCCTCCCATTTCATTTATAATCCCTATAACTGAAAGCGATATACCAACAGATTGGAGATAAGCAAAGAGAGGTGTTTTAGTGAAACAACTTAACTTAAGACAAAATATTAAAAAAGACAATAGAGGAATGCTTTTAATAGAATTCACTATATATTTTCCTATAGTAATTGTTACATTCTTCGCTTTTTTGTTAGTAGCTCTTATGATAACCCAAAGAGTAGTGTTAGATAGGGCAGTTTCTTCCACTACACAAAGTGCCTCAAATTGGATAAGCACTTCTATGCATAGAGTAGGTTCTCAAGATTTATTTATGGGTGGCGAAGTTTCTTTTGGCAGGGGGCATAGTTTTTTTAATAGAGCTGCTAACCCTTTTTTCCCTAGAGATAGAGCAGAGGTTTTAGATAGAATAGCTTATCTAGTAGAGCGAAATGCCAGGCTAGGAATAGTTGGCGGCTTGGCGGGCAATGTTGAAGTTTATGTGGACTATAGCAATTTTTTCGTGGCAGGGAATTTAACAGTTAGTGCTAGGCAAAGAGTAAATTTTCCTATAAATTTATCTTTAATCGGTATAAACGCAAGATATTTAGAATTTCATTCTTCTTCAAATGCTACAGTATTTAGACCAATGGTTACTATTAATCAAGTTTATGCTATTTTTGATAATGCTAGGCATTTCACAAGAGGTGGTCTTGATATTAGCCGAGCTTCAAACTTCTTTAACAATGCACCTAGTAGGTTAAATAGTATTATGAGTCAAATTGGAATTGGCTTTGGGAATCAGGGAGGCTAGCACATATGAAAAGAAAAAGCTTACTTAAAGATAATAAAGGCATAATAGCAATAGAAATGCTTATAAGTTTTGTAGGGTTTGTTTTATTTACAGCAGTTATTGTTACTTTTATAAATGTAGCTTCTATTCAACTAAGGTTTCACCACGCTTTAACACAAACTGCACTAGAAACTTCTTTCTATGCTCAAGCACTTGAAATGGTAGGGGTTACATATACTCTTAGAAGAACCCATGCTTTAGGCAACCCAACTAGGCAGCAAATAGACGGAAACCCTAGAAGACCATTTTCAGACGGTATCTTAGAAAATGGATTTAGTATGCTGGACAATATATCAGATGGTGTAGGAAATGCTGCTAGCGGAAACGCTAATTCAGCTGTTTATAATTTAGGAATGGCTTACTATAATATAAATATGATGGGTTCTACTCTTCAAACTTGGGCTGAAAACCCTAGAGATACTATTCAAGGTTTAATTTGGATAGCTCTGCATGAGGGTTCTGAAACGTTGATTAGTTTATTTATGGGAAATGTAGTTGCTCCGGCATTTTTTATGAGGCATTTAAATTTTCATGATGGGCAAACTGGCATTGAATATGTTTCAAATATAGTAGTGCAAGAAGATACTATAGATTTTGTTTGGTGGGAAGAAGGCTTTCTTTCCCTAGGAAATCTTCGAGAGTCTGGCACTAATATGTTTGCCCCAGCAGGTGCAAATTTTCTTTCAGGCTCAAATGCAGATACTATAGGCGTTCATATTAGATATAATTTAGACTTAGGCAGGTTTTTCTTTTTACCATCTAACATTAGATTTGAAACAGAAGTTAGACAAGAAGTGCAAACTAGGGCTTGGGTTGGTGATGGTAGAAGATTTAATGGCGATGTTAGAGGGGCTAGAAATGCAAGGGCAGGCGGGGCAAGTATTGGCGAAGCTCCAGCGAGTAGATAATAGTATTAAGAATATATTTTTAAGGAGGTGATTATTTTCGGCAAATAAACTAAAGAAGCATAGCACATAGAACCAAATTTTAAAAGTGGTACCACTTTTCTTTACTGTAAACAACAGTAAAGAAAACCATTCTAAACATACTAATACTAAAGAGGAGGATAAACCGATGAACGAGTTTATTACAAAAGCGTACCTAAAAGGTACAGAAGTGAAAGAAACATTAAAGAGAGAAGCACAAACCTTAAAGCAAGACACAAGAGGAATGGAGCTTTTACAAATTATAATTATAATTCTTATAGTTGTAATTATTGCTGCGGCACTTTGGGCATTTTTAGGACCATGGATTACTAACATGATAAATTCTATAACAGAAGGTGCAGACAGCATGGACGACTGGTCTTTACCAGGAAGTAACTAAAAAAATAACTAGGGAAGTATTTAGAGCTTTTTCTATATGCTTCCCTTACTATTATAGATTTTGAGGTATTAATCATGGAAATTACAGAAAATCAAGAGCTGCAAGAAGAAGAGCAAACTAAATCATTTAAAGAAGAACTATTATACTGCTTAGAAATAACAAAAAAGCTAAGCTTAAATATAAAAATAATTCTTTCTTTTGCCTTTATAGCCGCCTTATTTGTAGCCACTTTAAATTTTATTACAGGCGGTATAAATTTAATTCAAATGTTTTCTATGTATGCTACACTTGCTTTTGTTATGTTTGTAGCAATAATAGATACTAAAAAATTTATTATACCAAACTCTATACTTTTAATTTGGCTCATAACGAGAGCAGCATTTATATTAGCAGAAGCTTTGTTTTCTTCAAGCTTATATCCTCTTATAACTTCGCTTACAGGGGCTATTATAGTATTTTTATTATTTTTAACTTTGTATTATGTTACAAAAAAGAGCTTGGGCGGTGGAGATGTTAAGTTTAGCTTTGTGCTTGGGCTTTCTTTAACAAACTATTTGATTTTTACCGCTGTTTTTTATTCTTTATTAGTTTGTGCTATATTTTCATTAATTGCATTAGCTACAAAAAAATTAACGAAAAAAGATGCTCTTCCTCTCGGCCCTTTCTTTTTTATAGGAACTACTCTTTCTAACTTAGCAGTAGTCTTAGGAAATTTATTTCAGGGGGTTTCATTATGAATAAATCTATAAAAATAATAACTATGCTTTTTAGTATAAGCTTTTTAGCTTTAACAGGCTTTAGATTTGCAAACATTGAAACTATGATGGCTAGAGAAAGAGCAGAAACTATTGCTATGGCACAAATGTACATAGAACACGGTATATATCAAAGAGCAGTTCCTATAGTAATAAATTTAATAAGCACTGAAACTAACCCAAACACAGAAGCCAATATGAGATATAGCCTTATGAGAATGCAATATTCCCTCGGCAATATGCGTTTGTATAGAGAAACATTAGAACAAATTTTAAATATCGGCATTTCTCCTAACTCTTCTAGCATAGCAAGTTTATATTTAGAGTTATATTATTTTCATTACTATGGCAGGTCTAACATACGCCCTACTATAGACCTTCTTAGGCGTGCGTATGAAAATACTAGCTATGAAAAGCTAGGTGAGCTATTTGAAAATTATAGATTTCACTATACTATAAGAAATACTAATTTTGATTATATAGGAATTCCATTTGGCAATAATATTTTAGTGAGCAGGCAAGGTTACTATGGCATGGTAAATCTTTTAGGCGTTGAAATTAGAGCGCCTCAGTTTGAATTTGCAACTAATTTTGTAGGAAATTATGCAGTCGTTCAAAGAGATGGTGTTTTGGAAATAATAAATAGAAGTGGTATTCGCCAAGCAATAGCAGATTTTAATGTAACTTCTTTATCTTCTTTTAACGGAAGAACTTTTGTTTACAGTGTAGAAGATAGCGATGGCTATTTTTTAGGATATTGGCCACAAGGAAGCTTAACTTTTTATAGTGGAAACACAGAGCTTTCATTTATAGGTGCATTAACTGAGGGTATACGTGTTAGCCGAAATTTTGAGGGTCTTTATTCTGTAGGCTCCGATTTTATTTTTAATAGTATAGCTATAGATAGATTAGGCAGAGCAGCTGTGAACGGAAGAATATTTACTAATTCAGGCAATAGCTATGAAATGAGAGATTTAAATGGAACTATAATAGCCGAGGGTTTTGAAAAAGCTATGCCTTTTTTTGAAGAAAATGGGCTTGCAGCAGTAAAAAGAAATGGCTATTGGGGTTTAATTTCTGCTTCAGGAAATATTGTGTTAGATTTTCAAAATGAAAGTTTAAAAAGCAGCTCTATGGGTTTTGTTCCTATAAAAATAAATGGTTATTGGGGCTATTTAACATTGGATGGCTTTCGTGTAGTTATAGAACCTAGATTTTATGAAGCTTGGCAATTTGTAGATGGAATGGCTACTATTCACACAGAAAGAGGATTAGGAAATATAAGTTTAACCGCATATTAACGTTTGTGGCGGGTATATGCTGGCAACGAGAAAAAAGGATGGTACATATCATAGAAAACATAAGAAGTTTAATAAGCCATGAAGATAGAATGGGAAAATCATTCATTAATTTACATTTAGACGAAGTAGACGAGATTGCTTGGCGAACTATTAGTTACTCAAAACCTTCATTTATACCAAGTATAAGTTTTATTACAATTAACGATAAAAAAACTTTTTCTTACGATATAACTGAGATAAGCAAAAATTATATCACTTTAAAAGAATTTTTTGAGAAAAAGTCAAATGTAGGTATCACAGAAAATTTAAGCCCTAAAAAATTTACAACTTTAATGCAAAATTTGATAGAAGCTATAACTGTTAGCTACGATTATTTTATGAACCCTTCAAATCTTCTCTTAGATGAAGAATATATATTTATAAATGAGACTACCTTAGATATATCTATTCTTTATTTTCCATTTAAAGAAGGCAAAATATTAACAGAAAAAGAAATTAATGAGCAAGTTTATACAATAGCCAAGCGTTTAGTAGGAAAGCCTGTTGGTGTATCTTGGCAGCCTGTTATACTTAGGCTATGGGATATAACAGAAAAAACAACACTTTATGAAGCAAAAAATATATATAAAGATATATATAATTCACTTCCAAGTGAAGAATTAGTCCGCAAAGAACGCCCAGAAGTGATAACTGCATTAGATATAATAGAAGAAGTTGCAAGCACTAGAGCAAAAAAAGAGAAAAAATTTAAAAAAGAAAAGCCAGGAACTAAAGAAAAAAGAACTAGTATTTTAAGGCTCGGAACTAGAAAAGAAAAAAAGACTAAAGGTTTAATTTTCTCTAAGAAAGAGTCTAAATTAAAATCCGATGATGAAAATATATTTTCTGAAGGTGTTTTAAAAGAACTCGAAAAACAAGACATTGTTTAGAATTTTTGGTATTATAATTTTATATACTTTCCCTTAATCAAAAAAACTTGACATTAATAAGAATTTGTGTTATAATTTATGAGCATGGTAATTGTCCGAAGGGAGGTGTAATTAAATTATGTCTAGTGTTAAATTAAAAGAAAATGAGTCTTTGGAAAGTGCCCTAAGGAGATTTAAAAGAGATATCGCAAAAGCAGGCATTATGGGTGAAGTTCGTAAGAGGGAACACTACGAAAAACCTAGTGTAAGGCGTAAGAAAAAATCAGAAGCTGCACGCAAGCGTAAATATAATTAATTTGAGCACCTCTAAAAACTTTTAAGTTTTTAGAAAGTTGTAATAAAGATAGCTCAAAGAAAATGCTATCTGAGTTTTAGATATTCCTAATTAAAAAAAGTATGGATGAAAGTTGCACTTTGCTTATTCATTCATACTTTTTTTTGTACGCTTTAAAGTTTTCAATTAGTTTTGCTAAAACAATAGCAAAGCTTGCAATGTAAGTAAGTTTGTAAGCTTTTAAAACTTCCTTAGCAAGCTCACATTCTTCAGGTGTTAAATAATTGCCTTTTTCAATCAGTTCATAAGCTTTCTTATCTGTTTCTATTTTAAAAAAATATAAGTAAAACGCTATAGAAACATAATACAAAAAAACACCTATAGTAGGGATTACAAAATTTATTAAACCTATTGTAAAAAAAATCATACCTAATATAAAAAATGAAATTCCCATATATGATA
>WRFW01000204.1 GCA_009787435.1 Defluviitaleaceae bacterium | reverse complement strand
ATTCTTTTAATTTTTCTATTTTTTTAAGCCAAGTTTCTTAGCACTTATAGTTTGCAAGCTTTTAGCCTGCAATTTAGCAAATTTATGATTTTAACAAATCCGAAAAGTGCCCATCTTATATAGTTTCTATTTTAGCATTTTTTTTTTGTGCTGTCAAGTGTTTTTTAAAAACGCCCAAGCTTTGTTATACCAACGCTTTATCTTGGCTAAGTTTCTTGAAGAGCTCTCAAATCTTTTTAAAAACGCCCAAGCTTTGTTATACCAACGCCTTATCTTGGCTAAGTTTCTTGAAGAGCTCTCAAGTGTTTTTTAAAAACGCCCAAGCTTTGTTATACCAATACTTTATCTTGGCTAAGTTTCTTGAAGAGCTCTCAAGTGTTTTTTAAAAACGCCCAAGCTTTGTTATACCAACGCTTTATCTTGGCTAAGTTTCTTGAAGAGCTCTCAAGTGTTTTTTAAATAATACTAAAACCACACTTTAGCTAGGTTGCTTAAAAATTGCTATACTATTCTTTCAGCTTGGCACAATTTTAAGTACAAATTGTATACAATGCTTAATTTAATAGGCTCTCTTTTTAGTGATTTATAGCTTTTTAACCGCTTGCAACTAATATTGCCGAAAGAAATTTATAAAAAAGTATTGACAAAATTGAAGAAATAGTATAAAATGATTTAGTAGGTTACAAATTCATTACAAGCGAAAGATATTTTTACAAAGGCAAAACAAAAAGCCTATTTTAATATAAAGGAGCTACAATGCAAAATTTTGACCTTTGTTGGCTAGATAAAGCTAGCTTGAATGGGAAAAAGAGCTTTGAAACTTATTTTCACGATGGTAACTGTGAGATATCTAAAACGATAAGAAAAGAAGTTGGCTATTTCTTCAATACAAGCCTTGCTTTAAAAGAACAAGCCGACTTAATATTTGAGTTTGATAAAAGCCAAAAAAATGAAGAGGGCTTTAAAATTTCACACGAAAGTGAAAAAACAAATATAAAAGCGAGCTCTGCAAAAGGGCTATTATACGGTTTTTTTGAATTAATACGCCAAATTCAGCAAGAAAATTTAGTTAACTTTGAAACAGAGCCAGAAAACAATATAAGAATGCTTCAACATTGGGACAATATAGATGGCAGTGTTGAGCGGGGGTATGCTGGAAAATCAATATTTTATAAAGATGACCTTTTTGTGAAAGATAAGTCAAAAATTTATAATTATGTTAGATTGGCAGCTTCCACAGGCATAAATGCTATTTCTATAAACAATGTGAACGTACATAAGATTGAAACAGGAATGATTAGAGAGCCTCTGCTTTCTAATGTGAAAGAGCTTGCAAATATTTTTAGAGGATACGGTATAAAATTATTTTTAAGCGTAAATTTTGCAGCACCAATTTGGCTAGGCGAGCTTGAAACTAGCGACCCTTTAGAAGAAAGTGTACGCAAATGGTGGAAAGATTGTGCAAATATAATATACAAAGCCATACCAGATTTTGGCGGCTTTGTAGTGAAAGCTGATAGCGAGGGTAGACCGGGGCCATTTGCATATAATAGAACCCATATGGATGGGGCAAATATGCTTGCAGAAGCTCTTAACCCTCATGGTGGTATAGTATTTTGGCGGTGCTTTGTATATAATCACTTGCAAGACTGGCGAGACCGCAAAACTGACCGTGCTAGAGCAGCATATGACCATTTCTTGCCTTTAGATGGCAAGTTTCACAATAATGTAATACTTCAAATTAAAAATGGTCCTATGGACTTTCAAGTGAGAGAAGCGACAAGCCCTCTATTTGGTGGTTTAAGAAACACAAACCAAGTTATTGAATTCCAAGTTGCCCATGAATATACAGGGCAAGCAAAAAATATATTTTATTTACCGAAGCAGTTCAAAGAAATTTTAGACTTTGACACATATGCAGATGGGCTTTCAGATTCAACTATAGCAGGCGTTATTAAAAACTTACCTGCCCCAAATAATAAGCTTAATGGAATAGTTGCCGTTTCTGGCGTCGGTGATGATTATAACCTTGCAGGGCACAAGCTGAGCGAAGCAAATTTATATGGCTATGGCAGGCTCACTTGGAATCCTAAACTTTGCCCAGAGCTTTTAGCAAAAGAATGGATAGAAGCTGCTTTTAATCTTACCGAAAAAAGCAAAAAAACTTTGCTAGAAATATTACTTTCCTCATATAATACTTATGAGAGCTATACAGCTCCGCTTGGAATAGGTTGGATGGTGAATATTAGCCACCATTATGGTCCCGCTGTGAACGGATATGAATATGATAAATGGGGGACATATCACTTTTCAGACAGAAACGGCTTAGGTGTAGATAGAACAGTGAAAACGGGAACAGGCTACACTAGCCAATATCAAAAGCCTAATTTTGAACTTTATGAAAATATAGAAACTTGCCCAGATGAACTTTTGTTATTTTTCCACCATGTGCCTTATACTCACAAATTAAAAAGTGGAAAAACTGTTATACAGCACATTTATGACACTCATTTTGAAGGTGTTTTAAAAGTTGAACAATATATAAAAGATTGGGCAAATTTTAAAGACGAGATTGATACTGCAAGCTTTGAAAATGTTGAAGAGAGATTAAACCACCAACTATATATAGCAAAAGAATGGCGAGACCAAATAAACACATATTACTATAGAATGTCTGGTATAGAAGATATTCACGGAAGAACTATTTATCGTTAAAAAATGAATGAATTTTTAAGCACAGAAAGCAAGTTTTATAAAATAAGCACCATTTTAAAAGACATAATATTTACGAGCATTTTATTTACAATATTCAGCATTCCAATAATTACTATTGGCGCCACAATTACTGGTTTATACTACGTGTGCACTAAAAAAGCATCTGGAAAAGATGAATATTTTATGCGTGGTTTTTTGAAAAGCTTTTCAGAAAACTTTATGAAAGCAACTATAGCATTTGCAATAGTTGCAGGCATTATTATTATAATTATTATAAATATGCTAATTCCTTTTGATTTTGGGGCAGTTAGCATAGTTGTGCTCGGTATTCAAATTTTTATGTTGGCACAAGCATTATTTATTTTTATGTATGCTTTCCCGCTATTAGCAAGGTTTGAATTAACTGTTAAAGGCTGTTTAAAATTAGCTTTTATGCTAGCAAACAAACATATGCTAACTACGCTTACTAACCTAGGCTTTTTAATAGCTATAACTTTGGTTTCAATATATTTACCTATGCTTACAATTTTTGTAGTGGGAATATATATTTACTTATCTTCAATACTGTTTGTGAAAATATTTAGAAAACACGACCCAAAGTTTGATGAAGCAGTTGACCAAAGCTTTAAACCTCTTAATTTACCATAGTAGGAAGCAAAATTTGAAAGGCTAACAATTAACTATCTAATAGATAAAATTTAAAATTAAGAACTATCGCAAAAAGTGATAAATTCAAAAATTAAGAAAGGAAAAATTGTGACAAAACAAAGCAATTTAAAAAATTACTGGATAAGACATTGGGCTTTATATGCTATGCTAATTTTGCCACTAGCGTATTTCTTCATATTTAGCTACATACCATTAGTAAATGTTTTAATGGCATGGAGCCCAAACAACGTTATACTTTCAGTTTGGGAGACCGACTGGATAGGCTGGGCAAATTTTGAAAGAGCTTTTCAACTGCAACCCTTTAGAGATGCCGTGCGAAACACTTTAATGTTTAGCTTTCTTGATTTAGCACTTGGCTTCCCTGCACCGATAATTTTGGCACTTTTGCTTAACGAATTAAAAATGCCAAGGTTTAAAAAAGTAACACAAACTATATCTTATATGCCATTTTTCCTTTCTTGGATAATAGTTGGTGGTATGGCTGTTACTCTATTTTCTGGAACCGTTGGAACCGTTAATAATATTATAACAAATATGGGCGGCGAAGCTTTCCCATTTCTTACTAACCCAACAAGTTGGACTTTTATGAATGTGTTCATAGCTATTTGGCGTACTGTTGGGTGGAACACTATTATATACTTAGCAGCGATTACTGCAATTAACCCAGAGCTTTATGAAGCAGCCGATATAGACGGGGCTTCTAGGCTTCGCAAAATATGGCACGTAACACTTCCTGGATTAAGACCTGTTATAGTTATACTTCTAGTTTTAACGCTAGGGGGAATAATGGGTGCAGACCTTGCAAGATTCATAGCTTTAGATAACAACTTAGTTAGAAATGTTTCGGAAGTAATACCTACTTTCGTTTGGCGATGGGGTATACAAAGTATGAACTTTTCACTTGCAACGGCAGTTGGTATATTCCAATCTGTAATAGGTATGGTGTTGCTTTTAACTTCTAACTGGCTCGTTAAAAAGCTAGGCGGAAACGGATTTTGGTAACTATATTTTTAAACTAAAGCCAACTGCTAAATTTAACAGGGAGGGGATAAAATAAAAAATGAATTCAGGTATTAAAAAAACGACCTTTGGAGATTACGTAATAATTACACTTATGGTTCTCCTAATTCTTGTGTGTATACTGCCCGTTATGAACGTTATATCTATTGCACTTAGTGATGCAGGGGCAATTATGAGGCGTGAAGTTGCCTTTTTACCAGTAGGCTTTAATATAGACACTTTCACAACTGTGCTTGGTGATGCCCGCTTTATGCGTTCGCTAACATGGACTGCTGTACTAACTGCAATTGTAGTTGTAGTTAACCTAACTATGACTATACTCTGTGCATACCCGCTAACTTTTATGTCTCTTAAGGGGCGTAAAATAATCTCTTTTTTAATTATATTCACTATGCTTTTCGGTGCGGGTCTTATTCCAACATTCGTGCTTTTAAGAGATTTAAACTTACTCAATAACCCATTAGTGCTTATATTGCCGGGAATGATAAGTGTTTTCAATATGATAATTATGAGAAACTTCTTTTTAGGCATACCAGATAGCTTAAAAGAATCAGCCGAGATAGATGGAGCAGGTCCGATTATTATATTAATCAAAATTTACTTGCCGCTATCTGTGCCAGTTTTAGCTACTATCGGCTTATTTTATGCGGTTGGTAGATGGAATGGCTTCCAAGACGCTTTATTCTTTATGCAAGGGGCTTCAGAATGGCACCCTATACAAATGCTTTTATTTAACATTATTGAAAACAACACCGCATTTGACGTGGCAGACCCAGGTGCAACTTCACCACCAGGCTGGGGAGAAGCTATTCAAGCTGCCGCTATAGTTATTGCAATGGTGCCAATATTGTGTGTGTATCCTTTTATACAAAAATATTTTGTGCAAGGTGCTACACTTGGTGCTGTAAAAGGCTAGATACAAATTATAACGATATTAAATTTTTGAAAATATAAAAATGCCCAAAGGGCAAAATTTAAACCGCCAAAAGCGGAGGAGGAGTAAAAAATGAGAAAACATAAAAAACTTTTTGCTACTACTTTCTTTGTAGCAGCTGCAGCATTTTTAGCTGCCTGTGGCACAGAGCCAGCAGTAGAAACACCAGCAGACCCAATGCCAGGTGAACCAACTATAACAGAGCCAGGCGATAACAACAACGCACTTTCAAGCGATGCTAGGCTTGCAGAGCTAGGCTTAGATGATAACTTACGCTTTGTTGAACCTCGCACAATTAGCGTTGCCCTTTGGGACCGCTCACACGAGCGTATACCAGAATTTAATGAAAGCTACTGGGCAAACTGGGTACAAGAACAAATTTTAGAAGAACACAACATTATAGTTGAATGGGTGCCTGTTGGCAGATGGGGTGAAAATGAAAACCAATCTACACTTCTTGCAACTCAAACTGCACCAGATATAGGATACACTTTTGACAACCCAATGGTTACAACATTCGCAGGTATGGGTGGTATACACAATTTATACCCATTATTACAAAGATATGGAGATTTACTTCCAAATTTATATAACCTTTTAGGAGACAATGTTTATTGGAACTTAGACCCACAAACAAACGAACTATGGTCTATAACTGGGCGTTTAATTCAAGACGGTAGAGTTAACACATTTATCCGTGAAGACTGGTTAAATGCTTTAAACTTAGAAGTGCCAACTTCTTTAGAAGAATTTGAAACAGTTTTAGAAGCTTTTAGAGACAACCAAGATATAATAATGCCAGATAGGACACGTGATTTAATTCCTTTCCAACTTCAACATGATGTGGGCTGGTCTGGAAGCTTACTATTTGAAAGCTTTATACCGAGCAATATTACAGAGCGTGAATGGTTTGTTCACGGGTTTGATGATAGAAGATTCCACTTTGAAGACGCTGTACGCGAAGGTTCAAGAGTTCTTAACCGTTGGTTTAACAATGGTTTGCTATGGAACGACTTTATACTTCACGAACCAGGGGACTCAATGGGAGATGACCTTATAAGATTAGGCTATGTAGGCTCTGCTATTTTAAACTGGGATATGCCATTTAGACCTGCGGACGCTGTAATGGAAAACTTACACGAAAATGTTGGTCCAGAAGCAAACTTTATAGCTATTACTCCATTTACAAACGATGCAGGGCAAGTTAGAAAGTTTTTCCCAAACCCAACAGACCGTTTTATTTTCTTCCCAACTACAAACACTGAACCGCTAGCTTCTCTTCTTTACCTAGACTGGATAAGCCGTTTAGATGTAATCGAATATTTACAATTTGGTGTAGAGGGCATACACCGTGAAACTTTAGCAAATGGTGCTATAATGACTATCGGTGAAACAGACACACACAGTTGGCCAGATAATCAATTTATGCCATCTCTTCGTAACTTTGATATAACTATGACTATAAACGGTATATATTTAGGAAATGATGTATTATCGGCACAAACACTTGCTTTAGGCTACCCGGGCTCTGAACCGGAAGCTGTTATAGCTGCTAGGGCTGCTGGTTTAGAAAATGCTTACTGGTTCAGAAACGTTATGACTCGCGTTAGAGCTTCTGAAGAGGGTATGTCTGTTCCACTTGCAGACCAAAGAAATGTTTTATTCCACAATGTAATAGCTAATACTACACCAGAAAACTTTGATGCAACTTGGACCCAAATGTACCAAGCTTATTTAAACTTAGGAGCCGCAGCTATTATAGCTGAGCGTGAACAAGCTTGGATAGAACAATTTGGTGATGTAGATAGAATGCCTTAAGAAGCTTTATAGAGATATTAGAATTAAAAAAATTACCCCTGATGGTCTTAAATGACTATCGGGGGGTTTTTATTTAAATTTTTAATTTTGAATTCACTTAAAGGGGCTTGATTAATCAAAAAAAATATGCTAAAATGGGTATTAATATGAATTAAAAACTAAAAAAAATTAACCCTATTGCAGGAGAAAAAAAGTGAATAAAAAAAAGCTCTTTAATGATAACTGGCTATTTTCATTAGACGAAAATAACCCCCAAAAAATAAACTTGCCACACGACTGGCTAATTTACGATGTTAACAACTTATACAAAACAGGCATAGGAACTTATAAAAAAACTTTTACTATAGATAACAGCTTACCTAACCACTTCTTAAGATTTAACGGAGTATATATGGACTGTAGCATATATATAAACGGCTCTCACATAGGCGACAATCCATATGGCTACACTAGCTTTGAATTTGAAATCACTTCTTACTTAAAAGAAAATGAAAATGAAGTATTAGTGAAAGTAAACTATGAAAATGGTAATTCTCGCTGGTATACAGGAGCAGGAATATATAGAGATGTGTACCTAATCTCTACTAATAAAACTTATATACCTTATAATGGTGTTTATATTTCAACTAAAAAAAATGATAGCGAAAATAAAGAAAATAATAACAGCTGGTCTATTGAAGTTGATATTGAACTAGCAGGAACAGGCGACGATGATAAAATTGAAGTTGAAAATATAATTTATTATGAAAATGAGCAAGTCTTTACATCTAAAAAAGCTATCTCTAATATCAAAAATAATCAAATTAGCGACACACTAAATATTAAAAATCCACACCTTTGGGGTCTTTCAGACGATATAATTGAATATGAAATAAATAGCGATTTAAAAAACAATGAAGAAAAAGGCAACAAAAATTCATTAAAGCATACCACAAGCGGAAAATCAAAAATATATACTTTAAAAACTCGCATATATAAACTAAACAAACCACAAGTAATAATCCATGAAGAAGAAAATACTTTCGGATTTAGAGAGATAGCTTTTATTAACCCTTATTCTGCCGAAAAAGAAACAGGATTATTTTTAAATGGGAAAAAGTTAAAACTTAAAGGTGTTTGCCAACATCACGATTTAGGAGCCTTAGGGGCAGCATTTAATAAAGACGCTTTAAAAAGGCAATTTGAACTTCTGAAAGAGATGGGAGTAAACGCAATTCGTACAGCCCACAATCCACCAGACCCATATTTTATGACCCTTGCAGATGAAATGGGCTTTTTAATAGTTTCAGAGCTTTTTGATATGTGGGAAAAACCTAAAACACCTAAAGACTATGCCCGTTTCTTTAAAGATTGGTGGCAAAAAGACGTAAGTGCTTGGGTAAAAAGGGATAGAAACCACCCTAGCTTAGCTTTGTGGTCTATTGGAAATGAAATTCACGATACCCATTCAGAACCTATACGAGCAGGTGAAGTTTTAGAAATGCTAGTAAAAGAAGTTCAAAAATATGATAGCAAAAATAATGCTTTCATAACTATAGGCTCTAATTATTTACCGTGGGAAAATACACAAAAAGTAGTAAATTTATTGCCAGAACCAAAATTAATAGGCTATAATTACGGGGAATATTTATATAAAGAACACCATGAAAAATATAAAGATTGGATAATATACGGAAGTGAAACAGGCTCTGTAGTTCAAAGCCGGGGCATATATCATTTTCCACTTAAGCAATCAGTATTAGCGGATGATGATGAACAATGCAGCTCTTTAGGCAATTCAGCGACTAGCTGGGGAGCAAAATCTACACAAAGTTGTATTATTACAGATAGAGACACACCTTTTTCACTAGGGCAATTTATATGGACAGGCACAGACTATATAGGAGAGCCTACACCATATCACACAAAAAACTCTTATTTTGGGCAAATAGACACAGCAGGCTTTAAAAAGGATAGTTTCTACATATACAAAGCCGCTTGGCAGCCTATGCCCCACCTACCCCCTGCCCCAAAGCAGGTAGTAATTCATATTTTCCCTTACTGGGATTTTTCACCCGGGCAAAAGATAGACGTACAAGTTGTTAGCAATGCACCTAAAATAGAGTTATTTTTTAATGGAGTTTCTAAAGGAACTTTTAATATAGACCATAAAAATGGCGATAAATTAATAGGCACTTGGCAAATACCATATGAAAAAGGCGAGTTAGTCGCTTGTGCATATGATGAAAATGGAACTAAAATAGCTGAAGATAGGCAAAAATCTTTCGGAGAAACTGCTAAGCTTGAAACGAAAGAAACACAAAAAGAAGAACTTTCATTTATAGAAATATACGCTGTAGATACCAATGGAACTTTAGTTCATAATGCAAATAACCGTGTAAATATAAAAGTTAAAAGTGGTGAATTATTAGGCTTAGACAATGGAGACAGCACAGATTATGACCAATACAAAGGAACTAGCAAACGCCTATTTTCAGGCAAGTTACTCGCAATAACTACAAAAGGCACAAAATTAGAGATAGAGTTAGATAAAGATGATATTCCTATAAGAAAAATTGAGCTTATAAAATCAAACGATATAGATAAACAAAACAACATAGCAACTATAAAAGCGGTAATCCACCCCCTAAATGCATCTTATAAAGATTTACAATGGCGTGTTACAGATGCTGCTGGAATAGATACAAACTTAGCAAGTTTTACTGTAAGTGAAGATAGTACAGAATTAAAATTAACTGCTAAAGGCGATGGTGAGATTTTCGTTCGCTGTGCTACAAAAAATGGGCGTGAAAAAATATCTTTAATATCATATTTAGATTTTGAAGTTTCAGGCTTAGGCAAAGCTTATATAGAACCTTATAGCTTAGTTGCAGGCGGTTTATACAATAAAAGCAACTTAGCCTTAACTAACGGAAATGAAAGAGGAGTAGCAACTTTAAGAGACGGTGAAAGCCACGTCGGTTTTGCGGATATAGATTTTGGAGATATAGGGGCAGATGAGATTCACTTGCCTATTTTCGCTATGAGTGATGAGCAATTCCCTATAGAAATATGGGAGGGAATGCCTTTAGAAAATGGCGAAAAGCTAACAGAAGTAATTTATAAAAGCGGCTCTATTTGGAACACATACACTACCGAAACTTATAAACTGCCCCGAAAACTTAAAGGTGTAACTACTATATGTTTTGTCGTTAGAAAAAAAATACACATTAAAGGTTTTTGGTTCACTAAAGAAGAAAAAGCATATCAAAAACTAAAGGCAATAGAGTTCACAAACATATACGGTGATACTTATGAGATAAAAGACGAAGAAATTAAAGGTATCGGAAATAACGTTACTATAGAATTTACTGGCATGAATTTTTCAAATGAAAAAGTAACTAAACTGCTTATAAACGGGCGTTCAAAAGTTCACAACACTATACATTTAAAATTTGATGGCGAGCAAACAGCCCAAATATTAGAGTTTGAAAAAACAGACGACTATGTAACTAAAGAATTTAATATAAACACTACTGGAAAAGAAAAAATAAGCTTTGTGTTTTTACCAGGGTCAAACTTTGACTTTAAATGGTTCCAATTTAGTGTGGAAAAAATATAAAATATAGGAGGCAAAATTATGAAAAAAATAACAAAAGAAAACGCAGCCCCATTTAATGATAATTTTAGATATTGTATAGGTACAGGAAGGCTTGGGCTTGCACTTAGAAAAGAATATTTAGATGGATTAAAAAAAGCAGTTGATGATATAGGCTTTAAATATATACGGGGGCACGGGCTCTTTCATGATGATATAGGCATTTACCGTGAATATGAATGGGAGGGAGACACAAAAATTTTATATAACTTCACTTATATAGACCAAATTTTTGACTCTTTCTTAGAAATAGGCATTAAACCTTTTATAGAATTAGGATTTATGCCAGAGCAGCTTGCAAGTGGCAAAGAAACTGTTTTTTGGTGGAAAGGCAATATAACGCCGCCAAAGTGCTATGATAAGTGGGCAGCTCTTGTAAAAGCTACTATTAACCACTTTATAGAGCGTTACGGGTTAGAAGAAGTTTTAACTTGGCCAATAGAAGTTTGGAACGAACCAAATTTAACGAACTTTTGGAAAGATGCCGACCAAGATGAATATTTCAAACTATATAAAGTAACCGTTAAGACTATAAAGAAAATTGATGAGAGATTACAAGTGGGCGGCCCTTCAATTTGCGGCGGGGGCGAAGCTTGGATGCCTGCTTTTTTAACTTTTTGTGAAAAAGAGGGGCTGCCAGTAGATTTTCTTTCACGCCACGCTTATACTACAAGCCCTGCCCAGCTAGTGCCTTTTAGCTGTTACCAAGATATGAAAGAGGGAGACCCTCTGCTAATTGATTTTAAAAGCGGAAGAGAAGTTCTAGAAAAAAGCAAATTTAAAAATATACCAGTTCATATAACCGAATTTAATACGAGCTATAAGCCGATAAACCCAATACACGACACAGCTTATAATGCAGCTTATTTAGGAAAAATATTAGCATTTGGCGGTGATTATGTAGATTCTTTTTCTTACTGGACTTTTTCAGACGTTTTTGAAGAAGAAGACATACCAAAAACTTTATTTCACGGTGGCTTTGGTCTGCTCGCATATAACTTAATAAAAAAGCCAACTTATTACTTATATGAATTTTTTGCAAAATTAAAAGGCGATACTCTCTATAAAGATGAAAATATGATAGTAGTTCAAGGCGATAAAAAGCTTTATATTTTAGCTTTTAACCCTGTCGAAGATACAGCAAATAAGACATTATATGAAACGTTAGACTTGCCTATAGAAGCTGAAACTGCTTTTATTAAAAGAAGCGTTGTAAATGAAGAGTACGGCAACGCTTGGAATGCTTGGCGTAAAATGGGTCGCCCACGATTCCCTAGTAAAGAACAAATAAAAGATATAAAAGAAGCGGGCAGCCCTAAAATAGAAATATATAATTTACCAGTTAAAGAGGGCTTTATAACGTTGGAATTTGTATTGCAAAAAAATGAAATAACCCTTTTTGAGATTAGCCCTATCCACAAAACAGCAGGCCCGCATGAAAAGCCTTATTACGGGCTAGACGATAGTAGAATAATAAGTTATAACAAACTTAGCCACGATAAATAATTGAGTGCCTCTAAAAACTATCAAATTTTTAGAAAGGTACGTTAAAGATAACCTGTTTTTAGAGATACCTAATTGTAACACAATTGTAAAAATGAAAAAACTTGCAACACTCCTTAAAAATATGCTATAATGGTATAAAAATTAGGAAAGGGAAAATAAACTTTATGGCAAGCAATGCAGATTTAATAATCCAAGCACAAACAATAAGTGCTTGGATAGCTCTAGCTGAAGAGGGGCTCACAGAAAGGCTTATACAAGAAATGAAAGAAGCTAAGGAAAATTTTCAACGTGATGTTAAGAAATAGAGTAAATAATTACTTTATATAATCACCAAGGCTAAAAAAAGCGGCTAAAACCGTTCGTTAGATAAATTAAATACTTAAAAACATAATATAAAAAAGGGAGACAGCACATGGCACAAGAATTAATAAAATTAAACACAGGGGCAGAAATACCTTTATTAGGGTTTGGAGTTTTCCAGTTAAGAGACCCTGAGGAATGCGTAACAGCTGTTAAAACTGCTATAGAAGCAGGCTATACCCATATAGATACAGCAGCAGTATACCAAAATGAGCAATTTGTTGGCCAAGCGATTAAAGAAACAGGAATAAACCGAAAAGACCTTTTTATAACTACAAAAGTTTGGAACACTGTGCAAAGGGAAGCTATAAAAAATCCCTCTGCTATAGAAAGTGCATTTGAAGAAAGCTTGAAAAAACTAGGCACAGACTACATAGACCTTTATTTAGTGCACTGGCCAGTTCCAAATGAAGCACCAGGGGCAGAGATATTAGCCCAAAAACCTTTTATAGATACTTGGCTAGCTCTTGAAAAAATCTATAAATCTGGTGCGGCAAAGGCTATCGGTGTTAGTAATTTTCATGAACACCATTTAGAAGAGATTAAAAAAGTATGGTCTATAACACCTGCTGTTAACCAAATAGAGATACAACCTTATTGGAACCAAAAACCATTAATAAAATTTGGCGAAGATTTAGGTATAATAGCCGAAGCATGGAGCCCGCTTGGAGGAAACCCAGGGGCAGATGGAAATAAAAAATCAAACGTATTAGAAGATAGCACTATAAATGAACTAGCG
>WRFW01000203.1 GCA_009787435.1 Defluviitaleaceae bacterium | reverse complement strand
TGCAATATCTAAAACATTTTTACGGCGGACAAGCTCCCTAGCTTTTTTAGCGGCTTCCCTAGCTCTACTTGCGGTTAAAGCTTTTTCAACGATAATTTTTGATATATTAGGATTTTCTTCTAAATAGTATTCTAAAAATTCAGAAACAGCAGAATCAACAATTTGCTTAGCTTCAGAAGTGCCAAGCTTTCCTTTAGTCTGCCCTTCAAACTGAGGCTCTTCAAGTTTTATTGAAATTATTGAAGTTAGACCCTCTCTAACATCATCACCTGAGAGATTTTTTTCATTTTCTTTAACTAAGTTGTATTTTCTAGCATAATCATTTATGCTCTTAGTTAAAGCAGTTCTAAAACCTGAAAGGTGCGTTCCCCCCTCAACGGTGTTAATATTATTAACATATGAATATGTGTTTTCAACATAACCATCATTATATTGCATGGCAACTTCAACTGTTGCTCTTTCGGTTTCTTTTTCAACATAAAGAACTTCTTCAAAAATAGGAGTTTTATTTTTATTTATATGAGAAACAAATTCTTTAATTCCACCCTCATAATGAAAAGTTAGCATTTTTGCTTTTTGCTCTTTTGAAATTTGTTGACCCTCTTCATTTTTTTCTACCGAAAGAAGCCTGCTATCAATTAAATTTATTTTTAAACCTTTAGTTAAAAAAGCTGTCTCTTGAAGCCTAGCCCTTAATATTTCAAAATCATAAATAGTTTCTTCAAAAATTTCAGCATCTGGCTTAAAATGAACGAAAGTACCTGTTTTGTTTGTATCGCCTACTATTGTTAAATTTTGAACTTTATCTCCTCGTTCAAATTTAATTTCATGAATTTTATTTTCTTTATGAATTTGCACGATAGTCCACTCACTAAGTGCATTAACTACAGAAGCACCAACACCATGAAGCCCACCAGAAACTTTATAACCGCCGCCGCCAAATTTACCACCAGCGTGAAGTATAGTGAAAACAACTTCAACTGCTGGAATTCCTCTATCTGCATGAACACCTATAGGTATACCACGCCCATCATCTAACACGGAAATTGTATTTCCCTCGTGAATAGTTACGGTTATTTCACGGCAAAAGCCCGCTAAAGCTTCGTCTACTGCGTTGTCTACAATTTCATATACTAGGTGGTGAAGCCCTCGAGAGCTTGTAGACCCTATATACATACCTGGTCTTTTTCTAACAGCTTCTAACCCCTCTAATATTTGAATATTGCTTTCATCGTAATTAGCATTATTAACTTCGTTGTTCATATATTTTTCCTTCTTTAATCTTTTTCATATCATAATTTAAATCTTTTAAAAAATCTTCAACACCAGTGCAAGTAATAATAACTTGACCTTTTAAACTTTTTAATAAAAATTCTTGCCTATTTTTATCAAGCTCAGAAAATACATCATCCAAAAGAACGATAGGGTAAAGTTCTTTTTCTTTGTGTATGTGTAAAACTGTAGAAAGTTTCATAGCTAAGGAAGCTGTTCTCTGCTGACCTTGCGAGCCGTAAGTTTTAGCTTCTAATCCATTTATAGTTACTAAAATATCATCTCTATGAATGCCTGAAGTAGTTGTTTTTAATAAAATATCTCTTTCTAAGTTTTTTTCTAATTTTTCTTTTAATCCACCTTGCAAATTAATATTTACATTTGGTTTGTATAAAATTTCTAAAGTTTCCTTGCCATTTGTTATATCACTATGAATAATGCTAGCAAATTCATTTATTTCTTTTATATAATTTTGGCGATAGTTCATTATTTTTTCACCATAGGTTGCTAGTTGTTCGTCCCAAAGAAAGATTGTGCTTATATCTTTATCTTTTTTTTTAAGAAGATTGTTTCTTTGGTTTAGAGTTTTATAGTATAATCCCAAATCATAATAATACACTTTGCTAAGTTGGCAAAGTGTAAGGTCTATAAATTTTCTTCTTAAATTTGGCCCGTGCTTTACTAAGTCTAAATCTTCTGGGGAAAAAATAACTACTAATAAGTTTCCAAAAAGCTCGCCTAATTTTTTAATTTTGAAACTATCAACATAAATTTCTTTAAGATTTTTCGTTAAATGAATTTTTATTCTAGTATCTGCATTAAAAGTAACGAGGCTTATTAGAGTTTCTGTTTCACCAAACTTTATAAGCTCTTTATAATTATTAGTTCTGTGGCTTCGCCCAATTGCAGCAAAATATATAGCTTCGAGTAAATTAGTTTTTCCTTGTGCGTTATCACCATAAAGAATATTTATATTTTCATTTAAAAGAAGCTCACCATCTTCCAAGTTTCTTAAATTTTTAAATTCAAGCTTTTCTATAAACATTAATCCATACGAAGTGGCAATACTAAATATTTATAATTTTCAGAATTTTCAGCCATTATAACACAAGGGCTTAATGAAGTTCCAAATTGCATACTTATATTATCGGATTCTATCGCCTTTATAGCTTCAATTAAAAATTTAGGGTTGAAGCTTATTTCTAATTCATCACCGACTAATGCAATTTCAACTTCATCATACAAATTTCCCATATCGGAATTTGAAGTTATTATTAATTTTTCTTTTTCTATTTTTAATTTTGATGGCACAGTTTTACCGTCTGAAGCTATTATTCCTGCTCTGTCTAACGCTTCTAATATTTCGTTTCTATTTATAGTAAAAAGCGTTTTTCTTTCACCCTCAAATACTTGATTGTATTTCAAAAAATCACCCTCTAAAAGCCTTGAAGTGATTACAAATTCATTTGTTTCTATTAATACGTATTTTTCAGTAAAATAAATGCTTATATCACTATTTGCTGGTATTATTCTTGAAAGTTCTTTCATTGTTTTACCAGGAATAATAGCTTCATGATTAATCTCCGCTGCTAAATCTTCAGAACGCAAACTAACTCTAAAATTATCCACAGCTACTAAAATAATTTTTCCATTTTTTATTTCTAAAAGCTCACCAGTGAATGTTGGCTTATCTTCAGAAGTTGATATTGAGAAAATTGTTTGCTTTATCATTTTTCTAAAAAGCTCACCCTCTATTACTTCGCCAGAAAGAAGCTCTAAATCTGGAAGTCTAGGAAAATCTTCAGATTTTTGACCCATTATTTTAAATTCCACTTTGCCGCTTTTTATTAAAACGCTTCCTTTTTCATCTACTTTTATTATAACTTCTTCTTCAGGCAACTTTCTAATTACATCTGCAAAAAATTTAGCATTTATAGCTATTTCACCTTTTTCTAAAATGCCAGCTTCTATTGGAACTGTTTCTATAGCAGTTTCCATGTTGTTTGCTGTTAGTTTTAAATTTTCATTTGCAGTTATTAAAATACATTCTAGTATCGGCATTGTAGTTCTATTACTAGCTGTTTGCGAAACTAAATTTATATTGTATATTAATTTCTCTTTTGAACATACGATATTCATATATAACCTCCTCCACCTTTGGTGGGGCATAATTTTTTGGATATTTTTAATTTGTTATCTCTTTATTTTTTGGATATTTTTAACTTCCATGTTATATTCCAAATGGCAATCTACTTTTTATAGTTTTTTAATTGCCCCAATTTTTAAATAAACCAAAGTCAGTATTAATTAATTTATTTTATTTAGTAGTAGTAGGGTGTGTTAATTTGTTGATTAGTGGTTAAAATCTTTATAAAATAA
Source organism: Defluviitaleaceae bacterium (assembly GCA_009787435.1). GTDB lineage: Bacteria > Bacillota > Clostridia > Lachnospirales > UBA5962 > WRFW01. Next base: position 9,520 of record WRFW01000203.1, on the reverse strand, counting down.
GGCTTGGTTAATCTTCACCATTTGTTATTAACTTTTCTATCTCTAAAACGATTGCTTTTATCTCTGAATTATTTTCCACGGAATCAACGATTTTTTCGCAGCTGTGGATAACTGTTGAATGGTCTCTTCCACCAAAGGCTTCCCCTATGCTCGTTAATGGCATATCTATTAATTTTCTAGCAAGATACATAGCAATTTGCCTTGGGTAAGCTATGTTTTTTGAACGCTTCTTACCAGTTAAATCATCTGTTGTTATGTTAAAATAGTTTGCAACTATTCTTTGAATTAACGGTATATCCACAACCTTTTTTCTTTTTGTTGATAAGTGTTCAAGTGCTTTTTTCGCCATTTCTAAAGTTATATCTATTTTTCCGTCCATTTTAGATATAGCTATTATTTTTATTAAAGCCCCCTCTAACTCTCTTATATTTGAGTAAAAATTATCCGCAATAAACATTTGAACTTCTTTAGGAACGTGTATACTTTCTAAAATAGCTTTCTTTTCTAAAATAGCCATTCTAGTTTCAAAATCTGGCAGCTTTAAATCGGCAATCATACCTTGTGCAAATCTTGAAGTGAGTCTTTCTTCCAATGTTTTAAGGTCTTTTGGGGGTTTATCACTTGAGATTACTATTTGTTTATTTGAATCTTTAAGCACATTAAAAGTGTGGAAAAATTCCTCTTGTGTGCTATCTTTTCCTTGTAAAAATTGAATATCATCTATTAATAGCACGTCTGTATCACGGTATTTATTTCTAAATTCTTGGTTTTTCATTTGTTGAATGCTCGTTATAAGCTCATTTGTAAAAGTTTCTGTTGAAACATATAAAACTTTCATTTCTGGGTTTTGTTCTTTTATAAAATTGCCTATAGCGTGCATTAAATGTGTTTTTCCAAGACCAACGCCTCCATATAAAAATAAAGGATTATATTCAGTTCCAGGTTCATTAGCAACAGCTATACTAGTTGCATATGCAAAATCATTGCTCCTAGCTTTAACAAAAGTTTCAAAAGTATATTTACTAACTAAATTTGATTTTGTTTTATTTTCCCTTTTTGCTTCATCTTCAGGTAATATAATTATAACATTATAATTTTCACCTGCCAAACTTTTAAAAGTATTTAAGACTGTGTTGTAATATCTTTTTTCCACAGAATTTTTTATGAATACATTTGGTGCAGTAAGGTAAATTGCTTCATTGTCCATATGGACTGGTTTTAAAATTTTAATTATAGTTTCGTATGTAACCTCTGTAAATTGCCCGTTTAAGGCAAGGAGCGTCTCATTCCACAAAAGTTCCATTTTGTTTATCATAAGTTATCCACCTTAGTTATCCACATTGTTTAAACAGTTGTGGATAACTTTATTTTATTTGGTTATATTTTCGTGGGTATTTTTCTGGTGTATCTTTAATTTTTTCTATTATTACTAGCGAGCGTTCATAGTTATCCACATTATATTCAATAGTTTCTACAATTTTACCACCGAGCTTTTCCACAATTTCTTTTGCTTCTTCTATCTCTCTATAAACATCTCTTGCTTTGTATGCTAGCATATGCCCGCCTATTTTAAGGAATGGTAATGAATATTCAGCTGTAATTTTTAAGTGAGCAACAGCTCTTGATGTGGAAATGTTGAAAACTTGTCTATAACTAGTGTGGGCAATTTCTTCTGCACGGCCTATAATTGTTGAAACATTGTCTAAACCTAGTTCACCAATTGCTAAATTTAAAAAATTTATTTTTTTAGCAGTTGAATCTAATAAAGTGAAATGAACATTTGGAAGTTCTATAGCTAGTGGTATTCCTGGAAAGCCTGCCCCTGTTCCAATATCTATGCAGTGGCCTTCAAATTTAAAATGCTTAGCTGGTGTTATGCTGTCTAAAAAGTGTTTAACTCTTATTTCTTCTGGGTCAGTTATAGCAGTTAAATTTATATTTTCATTGTATTTAAGTAGAAGCTCTTGAAAAACTTGCAGTTTCATTTATTCTTCCTCATCTTCTAAGTTTTCTCTGTATCCGCAAGCTTGCTCTGTGCAAGCTAGTGTAATTTTTTTATAACCCTTTTCAACCATAAGTGCGTTGCATTTTGGGCAAGGCTTTTTAGCGGGTTTGTTCCAAGAAATAAAATCACAGCTGCTTTCATTTTCATCTACATTGTTATTTTCACAGCCAAAAAATTTACGCCCTTTTTTGCTCTTTTTAATTAACACTTTGCCATCGCATTTTGGGCAATTTACGCCTGCTTCTTCAAAAAATGCTTTTGTGCTTCTGCATTCAGGGAAGCCTGGGCACGCTAAAAATTTTCCGAAACGCCCAAATTTAACTACCATGTTTTTTCCGCATTTATCACACAAAACATCTGAAATTTCTTCAGTAAGTTCTATTTCGCCTATGTTTTCTTCAGCTTTTTCAACTAAATCACTAAAGCTTGGGTAAAATCCTCTAAGCACTTCTTTCCAAGCTAAGTCTCCATCTTCAACCATATCTAAGCTAGATTCCATTCTTGAAGTAAATTCAACATCTACTATTTCGCTGAAATTTTCTTTTAAAATGTTGTTTACTATTTCGCCAAGCTCTGTTGGATAGAAAACTTTATCTTCTTTAGTTATATAATTTCTAGCTGTTAAAGTCGTTATTATAGAAGCATAAGTTGAAGGTCTTCCGATTCCTCTTTCTTCCAATAATTTAACTAAAGAAGCATCATTATATCTTGGTGGCGGTTGTGTAAAGTGTTGGTTTTTATTTAATTGCTTAAGTGCAAGTTCAGTGCCAGATTCCATTGCAGGAAGTTTAGTATCTTCAATTTTTTCTTTTTGAATAATTAAAAAGCCTGGAAAATTTAAAGCACTCGCATTTGCTCTAAAATTATAAATTCCAGCTTTAATTTTTGCGGCGGTTGTATCAAAAATAGCGTCTGGCATTTGGCTTGAAACGTATCTATTGTGTATTAGAGTATAAAGCCTTATCTGGTCTCTAGTGAGTGTCTCTATCATAGAATTTGGAGCTAAAGTTACATCTGTTGGTCTTATAGCTTCGTGTGCATCTTGTGAGCTGTTTTTATTTTTATACAATCTAATTTGTTTCGGTGTATACTCTTCGCCGTATCCTTTTTCTATATAATTTTGAAGCTCTGGAAACACTTCTGGTGCAATTCTTGTAGAATCCGTACGTATATACGTTAATAGTCCATTTTCATAGAGTTGCTGGGCTATTTGCATCGTTTTGCTCGTTGCAAAGTTTAAATTTTTCGAAGCTTCTTGCTGAAGCGTTGAAGTTGTAAAAGGGGCACTCGGTTTTCTAGTTCTTTGCCCTTTTTTAATTTCATCTACTATAAATTTTTCTTTTTTAATTTTAGATTCAAGCTCGTTTGCTTGTTCTTCATTTTCTATGTTTACTTCTTCGCCGTCTATATTATGAAGCTTAGCATTAAGTTTTGCTTTGTTTGCTCCTAAGTCTGCATCAAAGCTCCAATATTCTTTCGTTATAAATGCGTCTATCTCTTCTTCACGGTCGCAAATAACTTTTAATGCAACAGATTGAACACGCCCAGCACTTAAGCCTTTTTTTACTTTTTTCCATAAAAGCGGGCTAATTTTATAGCCAACTACCCTATCTAATACTCTTCTAGCTTGTTGGGCATCTACTAAATCCATGTTTATGTCTCTAGCTTGTTTAATTGCATTTTTAACTGCTTCCTTAGTTATTTGATTAAAAGTTACACGTAAAACTTTATTTTCATCTACACCTAAAGCACTCTTTAAATGCCAACTTATAGCTTCGCCTTCTCTATCGGGGTCAGTTGCTAAGTATATTTTATTTGCTGATTTTGCTTCTTTTTTAAGCTTTGATAAAATTTCGCCTTTTCCTCTAATTGTTATATATCTTGGCTCATAATCATTTTCAAAGTCTACACCTAGTGTGCTTTTTGGCAAATCTTTTATATGCCCTACACTTGCCTCTATTTTATAAGTTTTTCCTAGAAATTTTTTTAATGTTTTCGCTTTGGCTGGGGATTCTACAATAACTAGATTCATTATAAAGTTTCCCTCCTTTCTTTAATTTTAGCATATAGTTGCCTTAATATTATATTAGACTACCGTATATTTTCCGCCAGCTATTCTTTCAGCTTGCCCTTTTAATTCAAGCACAGTTAAGTTATATTGTATATTTTGATAAGTATCATTTAATCTTTCTGCTATTGTTTCTGGTGTCAATTCTTCTAAGCTTATCAAATCATATATTTTTTGCTCTAATTCCGATAATCTAGGTAAGCTTTTTTCTATTTTTATTGGTGTAAATACCATATTCATGTCTTCTATTATGTCCATTGGGCTTGTTAATATACGTGCACCGTCTCTAATTAGCCTGTTAGTGCCATAGCTTAATCTATTGTTTATATTTCCAGGCACTGAATATACTTCTCGCCCTTGTTCTATAGCTTGTTTCACTGTTATTAAAGAGCCGCTTTTTTTACCAGCTTCAACTACTAAAACAGATTTAGAAAGCCCAGAAATTATTCTATTTCTCATAGGAAAATACTTTTCAATTGGTCTCACACCTGGGAAATGTTCACTTATTATGCAGCCATTTTTTTGTATTAATTCATATAAGCTTTTGTTTTCTGGAGGGTAGCAAATATCTACCCCAGAAGCTAGCACAGCAATAGTTGGGCTTTTTCCTTCCAGAGCCCCTAGATGAGCTTTAGTATCTATTCCTCTTGCCATTCCACTAACTACACAAATACCGTGTTCGCTTAAATATTTACTCACTTCATGTGCAATTTTAGATCCATAAGCAGAGCATATACGAGAGCCTACAACAGCCGCCATAGGTAACTCAGGAAGCTTTCCTTTTACGTATAAAATTATTGGCGGGTCGCTAATTTCTTTTAAAAGTCTGGGGTATTCATAATCATATTGCGTATAAAATTTAATATTTAGTCTATGTAATGTTTCTAATTTTTTATCAATATCAATATTTTTGGCTTCTAAAATTTTTTCTAAGAAACTTTCACCGATTCCGTGTATCATTCTAATGTCTTTCGGAGTTGCTTTATATACATTTTCAGCATTTTCAAAATACTTCAAAAGAGTTTTTGCTTTTTTAGGACCTATTCCAGATATTAAACTTAGCCACAATAAATATTTTTTCTCCATTTTTTCTCCACTTTCTATTGCAAAAACTTTGGGAATACTATATAATATTAGTTTATAAAAATTTATAAACTACACACGAAAAAGGAGTTTTATAAAATGCAAATTTTTTTACAAATAATTTTAATGATAGTTGGTCTCGTGCTTTTAATAAAAGGTTCAGATTTATTTGTTGAAGCAAGCTCAAATATAGCTAAGAAGCTTAAAGTGCCGCCTATATTAATTGGTTTAACTATAGTTGCTTTTGGAACTGCAGCACCCGAAATAGTAATTAGTATCTCTTCAGCAAGAAGCGGGCTAAGCGGGCTTGCTATGGGTAATTTAATTGGTTCTAATGTATTTAATTTAATTTTTATATTAGGTGTTTGCTCTTTGATAGGTCCATTTGTCGTTGATTTTAAAAAAATTTATAAAGAGTTTCTATTTTCAGTGTTTGCCGCTATTGCAGTTTTAACTATGCTCATTTTCAGTTATGATTATATAACTAGGTTGGCAAGCGGTGTTCTTTTAGTAGTATTTGCTATATATATGTTTATGATTATAAAGCAAAATTTAAAAACGAAAGAAGAAGAAGTTGAAACCGAAGCTTCAAAAAAATTAAAACCAGTTTGGTTAAGTTTATTATTAATTTTAGTTGGGCTTGGTATGATTCTTTTCGGTGCAGATTTAGTAGTTGATAGTGCAGTATTCATAGCTGAAACTTTCGGTATAAGTGATAGGGTTATTGGCTTAACTATAATCGCTGCTGGAACTAGCCTGCCAGAGCTTTCAATATCAATATTTGCCTTTAAAAAGGGTAGGGGTGATTTGGCACTCGGTAATATTATAGGTTCTAATGTGTTTAATATTTTATTTATACTAGGCTTAACTGGCGTTATAACTCCGCTAGCTGTAGACCCTGCTTTAATTATAGATAGTGCAGTGTTATTAATAGGAAGTTTAATTACTTTGCTATTTCTATACACTGGTAAGAAGATGATAAGATTTGAAGGTATAGCACTTTTAGCAATATACTTTGGATATATGATTCATATGGCTTTAAATTTATAATACTTAGCCTTTCTAAGAATTAACAAAAATGCGGGGAACTCTCTTAGAGGAACGCAAGCACAAAAGCTCTCTTATTCCTAGGCTGCTATTGTTTGCTAGCTCCTCTATTTTTATTTTACCTTTTCCCTCACCACCGATTAAAGTTACTTCGGCTTTTTTCCAGCTTTCATTTTTTTCTTCAAAAACATCGGTAACGTCTATTATTATTTGGTCCATACATACTTTTCCAAGAACCATACATGATTTATCATTTATCGTTACTCTTGCATTATTAGAAAGTGTTGATGGGTATCCATCTGCATATCCTATTGGCACTATAGCTGCCATCGTATCTCTATTAGTAAAAAAACTTCTTTCATACCCTATACTTTCGCCCGCTGGCACTTTATGAATGTGTGATATTTCTGAATATAAGCTCATAACAGGTTTTAAATTTAAAAGCTTTATGTTAGTATCTGTTGGGTTAATTCCGTAAAGAATAAGCCCAGGGCGTACTATATCATAATTAAGCTCTGGATATTCTAATATAGCTGAAGAAGCTGAGATATGCTTTTTAAAGCTGAAATAGTGTTCAGCATTCATAGTAATAAACTCAAATCTTTTTTGTTGGTTTATTACAAAATCTTTATCTCTAACGTCTGAAAGGTGTGAATATATACCCTCAACTATTATATTTTTGGCAGTTCCAAGCATTATAATCTCTCTTGCTGTATCTTCATCGGGTCTAAAACCATTTCTATTTAAGCCAGAATTAACTTTCACTTGAATTTTTGCAGGTTTTTTAAGTTTTATAGAAGCTTGTTGAATTTCTATACCTTGTTCAAACCTAGATACTGTAATTGCAATGTCATTATCTATTGCTTTTTCATAATCTTCTGCTAATATGTGCGTTAAAATTAAAATAGGTGCTTTAATTCCAGCCTCTCGCAACTCCATTGCTTCATTTATAGTGGCAACCCCTAAAGAAGATGCACCATTTTCAATTACTGTTTTGCTGCATTGCAATGCCCCATGCCCATATGCATCTGCTTTCACTATTGCCATAATTTCAGAGTCATTTACCCAATCTTTTATAGCTTTTGTATTGTTAGCTAAGTTATTTAAGTTTATTTGGGCATAACTTTTCATTTTATACCAATCCCTTTCACTTGAAATTGAACCTTAAGAGACTTTTCTTGATTTTTAATGTGAGAAGAAATAGCCAATTTTGTTTTTTCAATGTCTTTGCTTTTTAAGCTTTCATAAATTTCTTTATGGTCTTCTATTATTTCGGTTAAAGATGCCTTTTCTCTAATGTATATTGCTCTATATAAGTATAGCTGCTCTTTTAAATTTTTTAATATATTTATTAGCTGTTTATTTTGTGTGCAATTGAAAATAATATCGTGAAAATTAATATCGGCTGCAATCATTTTAACTACTTCATGGGTATTTACAGCTTGTTCAAAATTGTTTTTTGCTTTTTCGAGTTCACCCAAAATTTCTTCATCTATATTTGGTATTGCTAGTTTTATAGCTAAAAGTTCAAGCTCTTCACGCACAATTAATATATCTTGCAAATCTTTTAATGTAATATCTTTTATTATAGCACCCCTTCGCGGCAAAATTTCTAAAAAACCTTCCGCTGAAAGGGTGCTAAAAGCTTCGCGAACAGGTGTTCTGCTTACTCCTAAAATTTTTGCTATATCTTCTTCTAAAAGTCTTTTTCCAGGTTCTAATTTAAATGCAACTATCTCATCTCGCACATAATTATAAACTATATCTTTTAATTTTTGATTTTTATTTTCCACTCCTCCTCCTGTTAAATGTTCCTGTTATTATTAATTCTCTCACACCTTTTTTATAGAGTTCCCGCATTGCATAAGTTGCTGAAGTTTTGTTTCTAAAATAACCAAAGACAGTTGGTCCAGAGCCTGTCATTTGTGTTCCTAAGGCACCATTTTTAGTCATTATAGATTTAATATCTTTTATTTGGCAACTCTTGTTTGCTATTATATATTCAAGGTCGTTTGAAAAATTTTTTGATATTCCTTCTAAATAGCCTTTGTTTATATATTTTAGCAAATAGTTTATATTGTGAACTTTTGAAGGCCCTCTATATTCTTTAAAAACTGTGCCAGTGCTTACACTGAAAGGCGGCTTAGCAAGTAACACATGAATAAAAGGGTGTGGTTTAAGTGGCGTTATAATATCGCCTTTGCCTTCAACTAAGGCTGTGCCTTGGGTTAAAAGAAATGGAACATCACTTCCTAATCTTATACCTATTTTTTTTAATTCTTCATTTGGCAAATATATTCCAAAAAGCTTTCGCATACCTATAAGCGTTGCGGCACAATCTGCACTGCCCCCGCCAAGCCCAGCCGACACAGGTATCTCTTTAGTTAAGTGAATTTCAACTCCTTTTTTAATATTAAATTCTTTTCTTATAGCTTGTGCAGCTTTCACAACTAAATTTTTATTGTCTACTGGTAGCCAAGGTAAGTTAGTTTTTAAGTTTACAACTGGTTCATCAATTTTTTTTATAAAAATTGTATCATTTAATAAAAGGGTTTGCATAACCATTTTTAAATCGTGATAGCCATCTTCCCTTTTTCCTACAACTTTTAGAGCTAAGTTAATTTTTGCATTTGCAAGTAAAGTTACATATTTAAAGTTATCTTTATATTGCATACTCTAGTTTCTTTTTAGGTGCACTCAAAATTTCTTTTTTCTTTTCTTCATACCCTGGTCTGTCAAAAAGGGCATAAGTTGCGTTTTTACTTTCTTCAACGCCTGGCTGGTCAAAAGCGTTTATATTTAAAAATTCACCTGCATAGGCTGTTGCAAGTTCAAAGAAATATATGAGCCCGCCTATAGATTCTTCATTAACACTTTCAAGTGTTATAGTCATATTTTGCTTTCCGGCTTTAAGCAGCGCATATTCTGTTGCTAATTGCTCTGTTTGGATTAGCTTGCTATGTGTGTGCCCGCCTAGAAAAGATAAAGATGGTATTTCTTCATAAATTTTTGGTATCGTAATATCTTCTCTATAGTTTTTAACGCCTAAGAAAATTATTATTTTATCATTTGGACCCTCTGAATATAGCTGTAATTGGGAATGCTGGTCTGTTGTCCCTAATGCTTTAACAGGTGTAGAGCCTGTGTGAATTATATTGCCTTCTCTATCAAATTTTTTCCCTATACTTTCAGCCCAAAGCTGTGCATACCAATCTGCCATATATTTTAAGCTATCTGCATAAGGCATTATTACAGCTATATTTTTCCCATCTTTCATAGCTAGGTAATTTAAAGCTGCAAATGCAAGGGCGGGGTTT
>WRFW01000202.1 GCA_009787435.1 Defluviitaleaceae bacterium | reverse complement strand
TAAAGAAGATATAGAAAGAGAACTAGGCATAAAAATAGAAAACCCAATATCACAAGTAGGGGCAACTATAGGTGCTCACGTTGGCCCTGGTGCTTTAGTTTTTGGATATTGCAGAAAATATGAAAATTATTTGTAGAAACTTACTTTAAAAATAGTTAGTTTTTTGGCATTTTCAAAGGTTAGCTAAAAATACTAAAAAAAGAGGCGGCACTTTAAAGTGCTGCCTCTTTTTATTGCGGGCTTCTTTCAAATATCTCAAAGTTTCTAAAATATTTAAAAACAGCCCTGCCTACTATATCGCTTCTGCTAACAAAAGGGTTAGCCCAGCTTCTCGAGTCTGAAGAATTATTTCTATGGTCTCCTAACACAAAAAACTGTTCTTCGCCTACATAAAAGGGTCCAAAATCACCTATTATTAACTCATCTGGAAAAGTATCTTCAACTAAGCGAACTCCATTTACATAGACAAACCCTGCATGTATGCGTATCGTTTCACCTGGCAGCCCTATTATGCGTTTAATATATAAAACTTGTGAATGGGGGGCATTAAACACTATTATATCAAACCGCCTAGGGTCTGAAAATAAATAGCTAAATCTAAATGCTACTACCCTATCATTAATTTGTATAGAGGGTTCCATACTGCCAGAGGGAACAGTAGCATTTACTATTACAAAGTTATTAATAGTTGTAGCTATTATAATTGCAAAAATAATTGCTTTTGCCCAGCTCCATAGTTCTTTAATTATAGTTTCTTTTTTATTTGGCTTTTCTGTTGGTTCTTCTACACTCATACTAATTGCTCCTTAAACATTTCTGCACGCTTTTTTTCTGGCAAAATGCCATGAGCAAATAACTTTCTAAATTCTTCACCAGTTATTTTTTCTTTTTCTAAAAGCAGCTTTGCACAAGTGTGCATAATATCTATATGCGTTGTTAATAGTCTTTTTGCTTCTTCATAAGCACTTGTAACTATTCTTTTTATCTCTTCATCAATACGCCCTGCTATATCTTCGCCATAGTTTCTAGTGCCGCCGCCTATTCCACTGCCTAAGAAAACTTCGCCTTGCTCTTCTCCGAAAAGAATAGGTCCTAAAGAATCACTCATTCCAAATTTAGTTACCATGCCGCGGGCAGTTGAAGTTACCCGCTCTATATCATTGCTTGCCCCTGTTGTAACATCGCCTATAATTAATTCTTCCGCAACTCTGCCGCCTAAAAGCACTATTAATTCTTGTTCCATAGCTTTTTTAGTTCTATACATTTTATCTTCGGTCGGTATTGGCATCATATACCCGCCGGCTCTGCCTGTTGGAATTATTGAAATCATATGCACTGCATCTAATTCTTCTAAAAGCTCTTGTAAAATTGCGTGCCCTGCTTCGTGATAAGCTGTAACTTTTCTTTCTTTCTCAGAAATAACACGGCTTTTCTTTTCTGTTCCTAAGCCTATTTTAATAAATGCTTTTCTAAGCTCTTCCATATCTATTTTTTCTTTTCCTATTCTTGCAGAAAGAAGAGCGGCTTCATTTAATAAATTTTCTAAATCTGCACCAGTAAACCCGGAAGTAGTCTGGGCTACTACTTGTAAATCAACATCGGATGCTAGTTTTTTTCCACGGGCGTGAATTTCTAATATTTCTTTTCTTCCTTTCACATCTGGTCTGCCAACTACAACTTGCCTATCAAATCTTCCTGGTCTAAGAAGAGCAGGGTCTAAAATATCGGGTCTGTTAGTTGCAGCAATTATTATTATACCTTCGTTTACACCGAAGCCGTCCATCTCTACTAGCAGCTGGTTTAAGGTTTGCTCTCTTTCATCGTGCCCGCCGCCGTGGCCTGCTCCTCTTTTCCTTCCCACTGCATCAATCTCGTCTATAAAAACTATACAAGGTGAATTTTTTTTAGCATTTTCAAATAAATCACGAACACGGCTAGCACCAACACCAACGAACATTTCAACAAAATCTGAACCAGAAATTGAGAAAAAAGGGCTGCCTGCTTCCCCAGCAACTGCCCTTGCAAGAAGAGTTTTACCAGTTCCAGGCGGGCCAACTAAAAGAATACCTTTAGGAATTCTAGCCCCTATCTCTGTATACTTTTTTGGATTTTTAAGAAAATCTACAAGTTCTTCAAGGTCGTTTTTTTCTTCTGAAAGCCCAGCAACATCATTAAAGGTTACTTTTTTTTCACTATCTAAAGTGAGCTTAGCACGGCTCTTTCCAAAATTCATAACACGGTTTCCACCACCCCCGCCATTTTCTGAAACTTGGTTTCTAACAAAAAACATAACGGCAAAAATACCAACTATAATTATTATAGGTACAATAAATTGTACTATCGGATTTGCTCTAGGCGGTGGCGAGCTGTATATTAAAAAATCGTGAATCTCTCTTGCGTTGTTTAAATCTTCATGCAATGTTGGCATCCAAGATATATTAATTCTTCTTTGCTCACCAGTTCTAAGGGTTAAAAGCACAGTGCCCGCCCCGTTAACTTCTAAATCATTTGTAATTTGTACACTATTAACTTCCCCATTGTGAAGTGCCGCTAAAAATTCGTTATAAGAATATGTAATAACTTGATTATTTGTAGCAGACTGTATGAAAAAACCAACGAAAATAATCGTTAAAAATATCATAAGATAAACTATTAAAACAGTAGAGTCTTTTTTCAAAACTAAACCTCCTTAAACTTTTTTTCAATTAATTTTTCTACCATTACTATTTTATCACACTTTCTTAAAATTTGCAAATTATTTGGTAAATCTAATTTTTTGCCCCTTGGCTTCTCTGCTAAGTCTACAAAAACATTTATATGAATAGCTGAAAAGCCTTGCTCTGACCAGCTTTCTAATAGTTTTTTTGCAATTCTTCTTTTAATAGCAATGTGCAGCTTCTTAAATTTTTTAATATTTAGCTCGTTATTTGATACGCAATCATCAAAATGCTTTTTCGTCTCTTGTTCTAAAAAATTATCTTCTTCTGTTAAAATCTCTCTTGCTGTAGTTAATGGTTTTAATAAATTATATTCATGAACTATTTTTCGGATTTTATTTCTCGTGTAAATATCAGTAAAATTTGTGCTGTCGTTCACATATTGTAAGTTATTTTCTAAAATATAGCTTTCAATTTCTTTTCTTGAACAATTTAAAAGAGGTCTAATTATGGCATTCCTTTTTTCAGGTATGCCTCTTAAACCTTTTAGACCTGTGCCCCTAAAAAAATTTAAAAGCATAGTTTCAACATTATCATTTTTATTGTGTGCCGTTGCAATGTATGCTGCATTGTGCTCTATTCTCAGTTCTTCAAAAATTTTATATCTTATAGCCCTTGCAGCTTCTTCAATAGTTTGTTTATTTTTTTCTATATAAACGTTTTTAATGATATATCGAACGCCTATATTTTCACAAAAATTACGCACAAACATTTCATCTCTCTTGCTTTCTTCTGCACGCAAATTGTGATTTATATGAACCGCTATAGTTTTAATTTTATAGTAACTATGAAGTATGTGTAAAAGGCAAATTGAATCTGCCCCGCCCGAAACACCAACAATAACTATATCATCATTTTTTATGAACTCACCTTTAAAATCAAGCATTTATTCATTATACTATAAATTTTTTTAAAATGCAATAAAAAATAACGACAACAGCAATCCAATCGCTGAAATTAAAACAACGCTATTTAAAATTGCAGTTTCTGCAAAGCTCTTTTCTATTATAACTTTTTTAACGCCCTCATCTATAACGACAACAGCCTTTCTAGTCTTTTTGCTATTTATTATTCTCTCGGCTTCTTCCACGAAGTTCATAATCGGCTTTTTATCTTCTTTCATTATAAATATAACTTGCTCATATTCTTTCGTGTGGTCTCCTCTTATTGCTATTGCTCTTTGCTTGCTAGTTTTCATTGAACACCTCTTCCTAATTTTAGTTGATTTGATTAGTCTTAAATAGCTTTTCCATTTGAAGCCATTTTTAAACATATCGAAAAGAAGATTTATTGTTTATTAACAATTCACGAAAGCTATGGTAGCATATTTAGTACAAACTTTAAAGGGAGCAAAAATGAAAAAAATAATTACTGTTGAAGTTGAAAAACTTTGGGACGTTAAAGAGATATTTAAAAACAAAGCAGAATGGGATAGCCTAATAGGTGAGATTGCTGAAAAAATGCAAAACTTGCTTAGCTTTAAAGGAAAAATGCACAATTTAGAACAGTTTGAAAAGTGTGAAACACTTCGCAAAGAATTACTCGGTAAACTTCATATGCTGCTTTTTTATTCACATACAAAGCCCCCAGAAGATTTAAGAGTAGGAGACACAGAGATTTTAAAAGAACAGTTTTTAGAACTATTTTCTTCTTTTAGCTACATATGCGATTTTGTTTATGAAGAATTAGAGCAAGAAGAAGATATTGAAAGATTTAGCCGATTTTAGCCACTTGTTTTGTTTTAATTTTAGAAACTTATTTAAAATAAAGTTTAAATATTGAATACTTGGGTATTTAAAAAATTTCTTCTAATGCGGGGCTAAAATATATTTTAGCCCCGCATTAGATTTTTTTAAGCTTTTTTAACAGCTAATATAACATCGTGCCCGTTTATGTTCCATTCCCAATGGTTTTCGTCTGTTCCCTCAGCTGCTGAAACTGCTAGTGTTTCTTTTTTTATTTCTTCTATATTTTTTTCGATTACTTCCAAAAGTTCTTCTGTTGCACCGTAAAATAAATGTATTTTGTCTGTAACTTCAAACCCCTCATCTTTTCTCATAGTTTGAATTTTTGAAACTAATTCACGTACTAACCCCTCTTCTATAAGTTCATTAGTAAGTGTAGTTTCTAACACAACGGTAACTTCGCCTAAGCTTTCAGAAGAAAAGCCTTCTGTTTTGTCTGCTTCTATGATTATCGTTTCGCGTGTTAATTCAACTTCGTTTCTATCTATCATAAATTTATTTCCGCTATCTATTTGCTTTAAAAAGTCTGTTGGTGGGTTATTTAAAAACTCTCTTATTTTCGGCAATATTTTGCCATATTTTTGCCCTAGTATAGGTAATAAAGGTTTAAATTTATAGCTAGTATAGTTTGATAAATCTTCCACTTCTTCTATCTCTTTAACGTTTAGCTCGCCTTTTATAATTTCTTTATATTCTTCGCCTAGTTTACCACTTGCATTAGAATTAATGCCAAGCTTAACCATTATTTTTGATATTGGCTGTCGTGTTTTAATATTTGCTGTGTTCCTTGCAGCACGCCCAAGTGTTACTATAGTATATACACTTTCCATATTTTTTTCAAGCTCTTCATTTATGTGGCTTTCCATAGCTTTTGGAAATTCTGTTAAATGAATAGATATAGGAGCATTTTTATCTATACCGCACACTAAATTTTGATACATATTTTCAGCTATAAAAGGTGTGAAAGGTGCTGAAAGTTTTGTTATCTCTGTTAATACTGTATAAAGAGTCATATATGCGTTTATTTTATCTTGTTTCATTCCAGAAGCCCAAAAACGCTCTCGGCATCTACGTACGTACCAATTTGAAAGATTATCTACTAAGTTTTCTAAATTTTTTGCAGCTTCTGTAATATTTAAAGCTTCTAAATTTTTATCAACATTTTTAATTGTTGAAGCTAATTTTGAAAGAATCCACTTATCCATAGCGGGTAGTTTATCGTGCTCTAATTTATAATTTAAAGGGTTAAATTCATCTATATTTGCATATAACACATAAAATGCGTAAGTGTTCCATAGCGTTCCCATAAATTTTCCTTTTGCTTCAGACACTTCAGCTTCCCCGAAACGGCTTGAAACCCAAGGGTTAGAATTATAATAAAAATACCATCGTATAGCATCCGCACCCACTTTTTCTAACATTTCACGGGGGTCAATAGCATTTCCTTTGCTTTTAGACATTTTCTTTCCTTTAGAATCTAAAACGTGTCCAAGAACTATAACATTTTCATATGGGTTAGTATCAAAAATAGCAGTTGAAATTGCCATAAGTGTATAAAACCAACCTCGTGTTTGGTCTATTGCTTCGGAAATGAAATTTGCAGGAAAATATTTTTCAAACAACTCTTTATTTTCAAATGGATAGTGGAATTGAGCAAAAGGCATTGCCCCAGAATCAAACCAACAGTCTATAACTTCTGGCACACGTGTCATTTGAGCATTGCATTTTTCACAAGGTATTTTAATCTCATCTATATAAGGTTTGTGTAAATCTGCTAATTTTTTACCACTTAATTCAGTTAGCTCTGCTACACTTCCAACTATTTTTTTCTCACCACAAGCACACTCCCATATAGGAAGTGGCGTGCCCCAATATCTTTCACGGCTTAATCCCCAATCGATAACGTTTTCTAAAAAGTTTCCAAAACGCCCTTGCTTCACATTTTCAGGAAGCCAATTTACTTTATTGTTGTTTGCAGTTAAATTAGCACGCAGCTTAGTCATCTCTATAAACCATGCTGTTCTAGCATAGTAAAGAAGCGGGCTATCACACCGCCAGCAATGCGGGTAGCTATGTTCTATGTTTTGCACTTTATAAATATTATTTTGTGCTTTTAAAAATTCTATTATGCTTGGGTCTGCTTCTTTAACAAATATACCAGCCCAATTGGCAACGCTATCTAAAAATTGACCTCTTTCATTTACTAGTTGTATTAATGGAAGCCCATATTTTTTTGCAACTCTATTATCATCTTCGCCGAAAGCAGGTGCTGTGTGCACTATACCTGTTCCATCTGAAAGGCTTACATAAGTATCTAAAGTAACGAAGTGTGTTTTGCCCTCTATAGGGTGAAAATTAAACAGAGGCTCATATTCTAAATATTCAAATTCACTCCCTTTGGCTGTTTTTAATATTTTACCCTCTGGCACTACTTTTTCAGCTAATGCTTTTGCTAATATATATATATTATTATCTTTTTCTACTTCAACATAATCTTCATTAGGGTGCATTACAACCGCAACATTTGAGGGAAGGGTCCAAGGGGTTGTAGTCCACGCTAGTAAATATTTATTTTTATTTTCTTCATTAGAAGATTGTTTTACTTTAAATTGAACATAAATAGAATCTTCTTTTATTTCTTTATACCCTTGGGCAACTTCATGGCTTGAAAGAGCAGTTCCACAGCTAGGGCAATAAGGAAGCACTTTGTGGCCTTTATAAATAAGGTCTTTTTCCCACATAGTTTTTAATGCCCACCAAACGGATTCTATATAATCATTTTCGTATGTTATATATGGGCTTTCCATATCTACCCAAAATCCTATACGCTTGCTGTTTTCTTTCCATTCTTGTTCATACCGCCAAACGCTATGCTTACATTTTTCAACAAACTTATCAATTCCATAGTCTTCAATTTCTTTTTTTCCAGATATGCCTATCTCTTTTTCAACTTCAAGCTCTACTGGCAAGCCATGTGTGTCCCACCCTGCTTTTCTTAACACATCATACCCTTTCATAGATTTATAACGTGGAATTATATCTTTAATGGCACGTGTTAGCATATGGCCTATGTGTGGCATTCCATTTGCAGTTGGAGGCCCATCATAAAAAGTGAAAGGCTCTTTGCCTTTGCTTTTCTCTTTGCTTTTTTCAAAAATATCATTGCTTTCCCAAAATTTTAATATTTCTTTTTCTCTTGCAACAAAATCTAATTTCGTGTCTACTTTTTTGTACATTTAAAATCTCCTATAAATTATTTTTTCCAAATGAATGTGGAAAAAGTTCTTCAAAAGTATGTTCTGTATGCTCGCCATTTTTATTTTTTGCGATTATTAGCTTAAAATCTTTATCGCAAAACTCGGCTAAAGTTTGCCTGCAAACCCCGCAAGGGAATGTGTGCCCTTTTTCTTCGCCTTTTTTAAAGCCCGCTATAGCTATTGCTTTAAATTCTTTTTCACCATTGTGCACTGCAGCCGCAATTGCTACACGCTCTGCACATAAAGTTGGGCTAAATGCTGCATTTTCAATATTTGAGCCTGTGTATATGTTCCCATTTTTCGTTTGCAATGCACAGCCAACTTCAAAATTTGAATATGGGCTATAGCTTTTTTTAGTTTGTTCTATAGCTATGTTTATTAAATCTTGGCTCGTTAATTTTTCTTCTTTTAAATTTTCCATTTAATCACCTGTAAATTTTTTTTAGAGTTTAACTTTATAAAAGATTTTCGCTTTTGAAATTTATTTTACTAATATTATAAAGCTTTTTAGTAAACATTGCAAGTGGTTGGCATTAAAACGTTTTATAAATCTGGTTTTAAAAATGGTTGACATTGTTATAAATATAAATTATAATTTAAACAGTAAGGTTTTAAAAAATGGATTGAAAATAAGGGTTCAAATTGCTAGCTTTAATCTTTATATTTTAACTAAATTTAATATCCTTATGTTAGAGTGTTGCTAAAATTTAATTTTTTAATTTTAATTTGAACGTACGTCAATTTAAGATTACAAATAAGTTTTAAGTGTACATAAAAATTTAAAATTTGGAGGAATTACGTAAATGAAGAAGCTTTTATCTTTATTTCTAGTGTTTATATTTTCATTTTCAAACATTACTTTTTTAAACGCAAATAAAAATGAAGTTTTGCCAAATATTTATGATTTGATTGAGTGGGGTTTAGCAGATGATTTTTATATTTTAGAGCATACTAACTATTTTGTTGTTCTTAGAATTACTAGCGATAGTATAGCCTTAACTTTAACGTATGATTTCTACAATAACTATGTTATCATAGTTTCAGAAGTATTTAATCCCCTATCAAGAACTTTACAAGTCACTTTTGAAGATAGCTTTTTACTACAGTTGGACATAGATAACGATTTTAAACCATTGAATGATATAAATCTTATTAGAACATATCAAACAGATGGTTACTTCATAGAGGAAAGAGCTGTTATAACTCTTGGAACTATTTTAGGTGCAGCTGCTTTAAATGCACTTATAAGGCTTCTACTAACTGTAGTTATAGGAGGTGTTACTTTTGCGGTAGCTAGTTCTATAACGGATGATTTAAGTAGAAGAACATATAATCATTTTATGGCTGTTCTTCGTGATGGTCAATTATTAATAGGACCTTCGATAACTTTAACTGCTGCTCAAACTCGTTTGAGAAATACAGCAATTCCTAGGAGTGAAAGAAATGTTTGGTCAAGAAATCATGCTTTAGCACGCACTGTTGCAGGAACAGGTGCAATATGGGATCCTGCTCATGTTAATAATGGTTCACCTAGTGATATATTTTTTAATCACTTTCACCCAGTTCCACGAAGTAATAATAATGGTCATTCTTTTTATGGTACAGGTTTTGCAGGAACTAGAGCTTGGTAGAACAAAACTATTTTTCAAAATATAACTTCGTTGAAAAGCCTTTTAAATTAGGTTCTTCAAACTATTTATATAAATATTTAAATGAAGATGAGGAAGAATTTTATAAATTCATGAATGAGTTATATAAAATTTATAAAAAAGGCTTAGTTAGGCAAATTCCAAAGCCAACAATTACAGAAGTTGGTGAGTTTTTAAAATCTAATTTTTTAGCTAGAGAAGTTAAAGAGAAAACTTTTTATGGCTTAATATATGATGATTTTATTGAAAAAGATGACCTCCATACTATTTATTTAATAGACGACCCTAAAATATTAGATGAATTGTACACAGAAAATGAAAATCAAGAATTATTAGAAATTGAAAATCAAAATCAAAAATATATTAATTCCATGTCTAAAAAAGAGTTGCAATATTTTAAAGATGAAAATTTAAAAATAGGTATTCCTAAAGATGGATTTAAAAGAGAAGCCGTTTTAGTATTATCAAGCAAAGATGGTATTAATCTCAGTGATTTTAATATTATATTTAGCTTTGCTATAAAGCTTTTTTGTGTTTCATATTCTATTATGGCTAGTAAAAATAAAGAGTATACGAGAGAAGATAAAAAAAATCACTTATTTTTGGAATATTTATGTAGCCTTTGGTGGGCTGGTTTTATTTAAGATTATTAATAGGTAAAAATTAAATCAATATTTTTTAGATATAAAAAGCCCCTCATAAGGGGCTTTTTATATCTGCATATTTAGCCAAAATAGCATTTAGCACATCAAAATATATATTTTTAATTTTACACTTTTTTTAATTTTGAGCTGAGAATTTAGCCATAATTATACTATCATTATTAATTTCAAATTGAATATTATCGCCGTGTTTGAAAAATAATTTTTCTCGAAGTTCGCTTCTTATGTGCACTCTTCCTAGCTCGTCAATATTACATATTAAAGAATTTTTATCTTCAAAATCTATGCTTTTTTCTGTTTTAGTTAAAATTATTTTTTCACTTTCAATGCTAATTTCAACGTTAGTGCCTGCTAAGTATCCAAATTTAAGGCGTTCCTCAGGTAATTTTATTAATCCCAAGTCGTTTAATTTTTCTATTTTCATTTTTTATTTACCTCCAATGTAGTTTTTAATTTTTATTACACTTTAAGTATATCATAATGCGGTTTATAGAAAACCTCTATTACTTCAATGCTTTGAAATGCATATTTTTAGCTAGTTTTATTTTTTTATTTTAAAAATTGCTTGCAAAAAAATATTAAATATGCTATAATTATTAGCATAAATTCAAAAATTTTGGAGTGAACTTTTTATTATTTGTAAAAATTTTTGAATTTTGCTTAGTATTCTTATGTACTAAACAAAAAATATAAAGTGTAGAGTAATTTATATAAACTTAAATTTGCTTATATGAGGGGGATTAGGAAAATGAATAAGAAAAAATTCATGAAAAAAACTGTTGTAGCTATAATGGCAAGCATATCAACAGCTACACCTTATGCTAGAATATTTCAAGTTTCACCTGTTAGATGATAAACTTAAATAGCAAAAAACTTAAATTAGGCTTATTAATTTCGGTTCCAGTTTTATTTTTTCTTATTTTAGCATTAATTTTAGCCTTTTATATTCAGATTAATGTTCGTTTAAGTTTAATACAAACAGCAAACCCTTTCATACCTCATATAACTATGGGGGAAGCTATATCAATTGTAAATAGAGAGTTTTTTATTCCAGATGGATTTTCTGATGCTATTCTCATTATGGAAGATGGTATGTTGCTTTACGATGTTTCTATAAGAAATAGCGAGGGAATTCTTATGTATACAGTTCCGGTAAATGCCGTAACCGGAGAGATGCATAGGCTTTATGTTCATGGTTCAGATAGATTTAGACCTATCCCAACGCATTGAATTAATAAATCCAATATTTTAATAAGAAACTAATATTATACGCACTTTGCAAGATAAAGAAATAAGCATTTTAGAGTAAGGAATTTTAGGAATAGGGAGGAAATAACTATGGGGATTATAAAAATACAGCCTAGCTGGTATTGGGATGATGGAGATTTATGGGATTAGAAATAAGCAGTTTAGAGTTTGAAATTTTAGAAAAAGGACGGGAATAAAAATGATTATAAAAATACAGCCTAGTTGGTCTTGGGATAGTGGAGATTCATGGGACTAGAAAAAAGCAGTTTAGAGTAAGAGATTTTAGAAAAAGGATGGGAATAATGAGGATTATAAAAATACAGCCAAATTGGGCATCTGTTGACGGTGATTCATGGGATTAGAAATAAGCAGTTTAGAGCTTGAAATTTTAAATAAACTTCCAAAATCTATAGCTAACACTAAGGTTGAGTTACAAAAGATTTCAGTTTTAGAAAATAAAATAAACAAATATTTTAGAGATTTAGGCGAAAGCACGCCACGCTTGTTAGATATTTTGCGTATTTTTGAAATATATAGAAAAAATTATGAGCGAGTTGATTTAAAAAATCTTTATTTGATAGCAGATCCTATTATACAGAGGCTTAATTATCTTAATTTTAAAAAGTGGGATAATTATGATATACGTATTGCGGGATTGGTTGTTTCTTATACAGCAACTTTTGAAGAAGCTAATGAGTTTGCAAATAACGCTTTTGAAGCTATAAAGCTTCATAAAGATAAAGAAGCAGTTAACAAGTCTAATTATAATATTCATTCAAATATTTTGATTAGGTTTTTACAATCAAAATTTTTTGATGTTGATGATATAGAAAATAAAGAAAGATACAAAAATTTAGAAAGGCTTTTTAAACACCATAGTCAAGAAGCTTTAAAAATATGCGATATTGAGGGCGAAAAATCTTATAAATATAAGCTAATGATATTAATAAGAATAGCCCTTTGGAATAAAAATTCAGATGAAGTAACTAAAAATCTAGCTCTTATTAAAGATACGAAGGATAGGCAGCTACATAAGACTATGAGAGAAGAAGTTGCTATTTGCAGCGACCATCCAGATTTTGAACTTAATGAAGAGCAAAATAGTATATTTATAGGCGATAATATAACGAAACGCCGTGAAAAATTAGGTATTAGCATTGGCGAGTTTATGGACTTATTAGACTATACCGATAGTTATGTATATGGTATAGAAAGGGGTGAAATTAACATCCCAACTAGTACACTAATAAAAATATCTAAAATATTGTCTATTTCTCTCGATGAGCTTTGCCTTGGCAAAAATAGAAAAAATATTAAAAAAGTTGTTTGATAATCTAGTATCTTAAAACAAAGTTAAAATTTAAAGAGCTGCACAGCTCTTTATTTTTATAAAGCAAATCAAAGCAAATCAAAGCAAAGGTTCATTGCTATAAATGGCTTAAAAACCCACTTTACAAACTGAAAAATTTATGGTAAAATCCTACTTATAATATACCAAAATAATCTTGAAAATAATCTTGAATTAAGCACCTCTAAAAACTGCTAAGTTTTTTGAAAGGTGCGTTAAAGATAGCCCGTTCTTCGGGCTTTTCAAGAGTAAGCTAAAAACGACCAGAGGGAGTTTTTAAAGATACCCAATTTGAAAAAGGAGGAAAAAATGAACCACAAACAAACAGCACTAAAAAGGCTTATATCTATAATTCTTTCAATCACAATTTTTGTTACTAGTTTTTTGCCTTTCACTAATATAGCAGTCGCTAATAGTTCTTTTCAAAGAATACCTAGCGAATATTACACAGCAAGTTTTATGTATCATAGCCAATGGTATGATAATACACAATTTA
>WRFW01000201.1 GCA_009787435.1 Defluviitaleaceae bacterium | reverse complement strand
TAGAAGAGTTAGAAAAAGCTTTGAATTTAGAAAATTTAACACGTATAGAAGCTTTTGATATTAGCAACATTCAAGGCACAGATTCTGTAGGCTCTATGGTAGTCTTTGAAGAGGGAAGACCAAAAAATAATGATTATCGAAAATTTAAAATACAAGGTGTTGTCGGTGCTAATGATTATGCTTCTATTGCTGAAGTTTTATATAGAAGATTTGAAAGGTATTTAAAAGAAGATGAAAGCTTTATAACCTTGCCAAATATTATTTTAATCGACGGTGGAAAAGGCCACGTAAACATTGCAGAGGAAGTTTTAAAAGATTTAAATTTAAATATACCTATAGCCGGTATGGTGAAAGATGAAAACCACAAAACGAGAGGTTTAATTTATAATAATGAAGAAATAAGCTTAGGAAGAAGCGAAGCCTTTAAACTTTTAACTAGAATTCAAGATGAAGTGCATCGTTTTGCTATTGAATACCACAGAAAGCTTAAAAAGACTACAACTCTTAAATCCGTATTAGATGGTATTGCAGGCATAGGACCAACGAGGAAAACAGAGCTTTTTAAAAAATTTGGCTCTATAGAAAATATAAAAAAGGCAAGCTTGGAAGAGCTCTTAGAAACTAAGGGAATGAATAAAAAAACAGCAGAAGCTGTTTATAATTATTTTAGATAGATTTTTTAATGTTTATCTTTTCAAACTTGATTTTGAAAATCAAAATGTTTTTAAACAAAAAAAGTTATTTTGTATTTAAATTATTGACATTAATTTAAATACATGATATAATATTTATATCCAACTATCCCTATAGTTGGTGTAACATGGAGAGCTAATAAATATAAATATCTAGTTTCTACTTTTTTATAAAATGCATTCTTCTCAATTAATAGCTTTAAATAATAAAGTTTGAAAAGGGGAAATAAAAATGAGTATAAGTAAAAAATTAGGTATTTCAGCAGTTGTTTTGGTATTGTCTGGTACAATATTTTTAGGAACGTTCAATTTAAATGCTTCAGAAGTAGATTATAGTAATTTTGTTGAAGCTCAAATAGTTTCTGAAAATAGTATAGAGGCTGAAAAGTTTCCAGAGGGTTGGGTTTCTTTTAATTTAAATGGTGGTGAATACGAGCAGGGGCAAACATCAAGATTAACAGTAGATAGAAGATTTGCTTTAACTGTAGGAAGATGGACAACTATTGGTTCAGAAAATAATCTATTTACTAGAGAGATTTTTATAGAAAACAGGTTTGGAAATCCAGGTAACATAAAGATAGAAGTTAGAGATGGTAATAATAATCTTATAGCATTTAACCATGATGTGCCAACAAACCGTGGCATTCGTGTAACTGTTCCACATAATGCTGGTAGGTATTCAGTGCAAGTACAACCAGTTTCAGTTAGTGGTAATTATCAAATAACAGTTTCTAGACCTTAGATAAAATATTTTATTGATAGTTTGTATTTTCTACTTTTGCTATGATGTTTATATTTATTGCTTACATAAGATTAGTCTAAAAAGGAGAGATTTTGAGAAAAATTAATTATAAAATTATTGAATATTTTAAAGAAGATATAAACCGATATAAAGGGATGTCTTTTAAAGAAATAGTTGTTGCTTTTATATTGTCTTTTAAAGAAATTACTTTTAAAAGTATAATTAGAGGCACTGTGTTGTTTTATTTAATAAGATTTATATTTAGATTTATTTTTTTATCTGAAAACCCTTAATAAAAAATAATTAGATTTTTAATTTTAGAATTTCACTAAAATTTATTGACATAAATTTAGAAATCTGCTATACTATATATAACCATTTACTCTTACTAATTGGTGGGACATACTTATGGCTTTTTGTAAGAGAATTTGTCATAAGAAAATAAAGTTTAACATAGGAGGTTTTTTTAATGAAGAAATTCAAGAAACAAAAATCAAAGTTAGCTGCAATTGTATTTTTAGCTTCTATAATGGCATTCACGCCAATGGCAACAGTATCTGCCGAATTTAATAGTAGAGATTTAGTGTTTGCAGAGCAACAAAATGAACTTGAACTTGAACTCATAACTCCCTTTAATTCTTCTATTAGTTTTAATCAATTTTTAACGAACAATAGTTGGATTGCTTTTCATCTTGTTCCGGCACAATATAGAATTAGTCATATTAGCGGTTCTGTTGTCTATACTGGCATTGTAACTAGAGTTACTACACCAACACGAGTTAATATTTTAGGCTCTGGCACTGGACCTACTTGGGGGGCAACTTTCAGAGGAAACTTAACTAGCATAGGTCATTTTTCAGCCGACTTAGAAGATTTAAGCTTTTTAGATAATAAAACTTTCATTTTGAATGAATATTTAGAGCAAGCTTTAGAAAGTTCGCAAAATGGTATTATAGACGTCGCTTTATTCAAAGAAGCTTTAGAGTTAGGTAACAATAAAAGCTATGAAAATACAAACTCATCTATTCCTGTAGATGGTGCTGTATCAAGTATTGGTTGAATAGTTGAAGAAAATTAATTCAAAAATTACAGTATTTTTACAATTTCAATATATTTTTATAGAAGAAATTTTATAAAAATAGCAGGGATTTTACTTTTCTCCGATATTCAAGTATAGCCAGTTTTAGTTAGTGGAAAAATTATAAAATAACAATTTTAAAATTTAAAAAAATAGCAAAGGAGGAGAAGCCCTTGCTATTTTTTATTTTCTATTTTATTTTCTATCTTCGTTAGAATTTAAGTACATATTTTCAACTTTGATTAAAGTTTCTTTTAAGCTGTCAATAGCTTCTGCCATAGCACTTATCATTTCAGCGTGTGTGTTTTTATAAACAGACATATTTAGCACCCCCTTAAATTTTTCATTAGTTTTAAAAGTTTTTTAGCGACTTACAAAAATAGTATACCATACAATCTTTTTCCTGTCAACCAATGTAAAAAGGCGCTTTTGATAAAAAATGTATTGTAAAATACAAGGAATTTTTGCTTTTGTGAAGAAATTTTTTGTGTTTTTTCTTAGAAATGGCTTGCAAAATGGCTTTTTATATGATATACTTATTTTCATAATTAATATTTTTCAGAAAATAAAACACTTTGCTAATAGAGAAAGTAGAAGAAAAATATTATAAAAAAATTTTTCAAATTGCTCTTCGGTTAAATGCTATTCAAAAAAGTATATGTAAAAACTATATTTATTGATTATCTTACCCCCAAGGTTTAAGCCGAAGAGCGAAATGAAAAAGAAAGGAGGAAGGCAAAAAATGAGCAACATTATTAAAATAAACCCTGCTAGTTGGTTAGTTGGCTTTGGAAGAGACTAATTTTTATGGATAGCAAAAAAATATGCACATGAAGTGTAAGAGGGGAGGGAAAAGAATAAATGCTACAAACCAACATTAAAATAAACCCTGCTAGTTGGTTATGGTAGGGATTAGTTTAAATGAAAGATGAACTTTTTAATGAGTTTTTTTCTTTAGGTGGAAATCATAAAAGCTTACCTAAGGTTAGAGCTTTTCAAAATAAGCTATCCAAATATATTGAAAAGCTTGAAAAAGAAGACTTGCAACTAATACATCTTTTAATAATGTCTCAAATAGAATTAGAAGCCCTTAATGATAGGAATTTTGATAAAATTTCAGAAACTGCAAAGCCAATTATAGAAAAGCTTACATATAAATCTATAAGCAAATGGAATTTGTATGATATAAGGCTTACTCAGTATGCCGTAGGCTATACTTTTAATTTTGAAGAAGCAGAGATATTATTTAGCCAAGCTTTTGCAGCTTTAAATAAATATTTAAAGCACGAGCTTTATGTTAAGATTAAACTTGCTATTCATATGAATATTTTAATTAGGCTTTTAAGGGCATATTTTTTTGAGATAGATATTAGGTCTCACATTTCAAGGTTTCAAAAGCTAGAAAAGCTTTTTATAGAAAATGTAAGCTCTGCATTAGCAATTTGTGAAAGTTCAGCAGAAGAATTTAAAATTTACGAAACTGCTATACTCATTAGAAAGCACATTTTTGAAAGAGAATTTGAAGAAATAGACCCTCTCTTAGAAGAGTTGAAAGATATGAATAGAGATATTTATAAAGCTGTGAAAGATGAAGTTAAATTTTATTTTTCCAGTGCAGGCTCTTCAATTACTAAAAACCAATTTGCTATTTTAGTAGGCTCAAATGTACGGCAGCTTAGGGAATTAAAAGGCATTTCCTTAGAAGAAGTTGCATATGTTTTAGATTGTACTGTTAGCCATCTTAGTTCTTTAGAAAGTGGCGATAAAAGCTTTTATGGCTATCAACTTTTCAAAATAGCCCACAAGTTAGATGTCTCTATTGAAGAGATATACAAAGGAATAAAAGAACAAGATAAGTTAATGCTCGAAGAAGACCAAGAATTTGAAAAGTTAAAAGCAAAATCAAAAGGTCTTAAAAAAGAAGGCTTGCTTTTGCTTCAAGATTTTGCAGATAATTTGCATAAATTTAAAATACAATTCAAAAAAACTGGATATTGAAAATATCACACAAAAAATAATAATAATGTAATTTTTAAACGAACATATCTTTGTTTAGTTAATAGTGGTTAATATACCACTAAAATTTTTATACCCTCCTAAAAGTATAAAAAGAAGTTGAAAGTTTATCGGCTTTCAACTTTTTTTATTTTTTAAATCGGGGGTATCTCTAAAAACTCCTTTTGGTCGTCTTAAATTAACTTTAAAATGCCAATCAAATTAGAAGCTTTTAAAACTATAAACCCAATAGCACTGCCTGCTAGAGAGCTTAGCCCAAAAGGAACTACAAATAAAAATAGTGTAGCAGCTTCATTTCCGATTATAAACCTTGCCACAGGAAAAGCGACTATGGCACCTATTAGCCCTGTGCCTATTAGCTCGCCTATACTGCTTAAAAGTATTTTCCCACTAGTTTTATATAACACACCTGCAAGCAAAGCACCTATCATGCTTCCTGGGAATGCTAGCAAGCTGCCTGTTCCCATAATATTTCTTATTAAAGAAGTGCCAAAAGCCGCAAGCACAGCATAAAAGGGTCCTAAAATAACACCCGCAATAACATTTATCATATGTTGGAAAGGAAATATTCTGGCAATTCCAACAGGGAAGCTAAAAAATGAAAGAGCAACACCTATAGCAATTAGAAGTGCAGATAGTGTAATTTTTTTTAAATTTTTATTTTTAACGTCTGCTTTAAAAATCATCTAGTTTCCTCCTAAAATTAGCCCGGCTGGCAAGCTTTTTTTAAATTTTCAGCTGCTAATCTTTTATCTTCTTTTGCTAATATTGCAGATACTATAGCATAGCCTTGCACACCTATATTTTTAATTTCACTTATATTTAATTCATTTATACCACCTATAGCCACTATTGGAATTTTCACAGCCTCTTTAATCTCTTTAAGACCCTCTATTCCTATATGTATAGAATTTTCTTTCGTATTTGTTTTAAATACTGCCCCAACTCCTATATAGTCTGCCCCAGCTTTTTCAGCTTTTATAGCTTGGGATACAAAATTTGTTGAAATTCCTATTATTTTATTCCCCATTATTTTTCTAGCTTCTTTTATATCTAAATCGTCTTGCCCTAGGTGAACCCCGTCTGCTTCTACTGCATATGCTATGTCTACTCTATCGTTTATTATTAGGGGTGTATTATATTTTTTTGTTATCTCTCTTATTTTAACTGCTTTTTCATAAAACTTTCTTGAAGATTTATTTTTTTCACGAAGTTGAACTATTGTAACACCGCCTATAATAGCTTCTTCCACAGCTTTTTCTAAATCTTCGCAAATATTCTCATCTGTTACTAAATATAAACTATAATTCATACGAGCTCCTTTTTTGCAAAAGTTCATAATTTATATTGCTTATAGCGTCTTGAAATTTTACTTTAAAGCTTCCATTGCCAACACTCGTTTCTGCTGCTAGTTCACCGCATATGCCCATGCATAGCATAGCGGTTAAGCTTGCTTCAAAATAATCTTTTTCTATACTGCAAAAAGACGCTATAACAGAAGTTGCCATACAGCCTGTGCCTGTTATATTTGCCATTCTAGGGTGCCCATTTTTAATTTTTGCTGTTTTTTCTCCATTTGAAACTATATCTATTTCCCCTGTTATTACTATAGTAGAGCCTAGTTTTTCGCTTAAATTTTTCGCTATATCAGCCGCTTCATTTATATTTTTTAAATCTTCATTTGAAGCATCTACCCCGGTTGCTCCTTTGCTCATTCCTGCTATAAATTTTATCTCAGAAATATTGCCTCTTATAACTGCTAATTTTAAATTAGAAATTATTTTTTCTAAACATTCATTTCTATATGGGGAAACCCCCGCACCAACTGGGTCTAAAATTATTGGAATTCCTTTTTCATTTGCACTAATGCCTGCTGAAATCATTGAATCTATATCGTTTAATGTGCCAATATTTAATACGAGTGCTTTTGAAATTTTTGCTATTTCGGCTGCTTCTTTTATATTGTTTGCCATAATAGGGGAAGCCCCTATTCCTAATGTTATATTTGCTTGGTCGTTAATAGTTACAAAATTTGTTATATGATGGATTAGCGGTTTTTCTGTTCGCAATTTTGTTATTATATCTAACATATATTTTTGATCGCCTTTCTTTTTATAAGTTAGAGATTATTCTCTATATACTTTCTTGTTGAGATAGTTTTTACGTATATTTAAACTTCCAAAAATGGTCTATAGGTCCGTTTCCTTTGCCTAGCTTAGGGGCATTTTCTATAGCGCCTTGAATGTAGTCTTTTGCTTCTTTAACTGCTTCTGAAATTTTAAGCCCTTTTGCTAAATTTGCTGCAATTGCAGAAGAATATGTACAGCCTGTGCCATGCGTATGTTTGCTTTCTACTCTTTTTGAAGTATATTCATAGAAATTTTCACCGTCAAAAAGGATATCTATAGCGTCTCCTTTTAAGTGCCCGCCTTTCACAACTACAGCTTTAGCACCTAGTTTTCTTATTTCAATAGCTGCATTTTTCATTTCTTCTATAGTTTCAACTTT
The DNA here is from genome assembly GCA_009787435.1 of Defluviitaleaceae bacterium. GTDB lineage: Bacteria > Bacillota > Clostridia > Lachnospirales > UBA5962 > WRFW01. The sequence goes on along the minus strand of WRFW01000201.1, from coordinate 5,909 downwards.
CATTCCTATTATTTTTTCAGCTTCTGGTAAGTTTGGAGTTAAAACGTCTGCCAAAGGCAAGATTTCTTTTATTAGCGTGTTTATTGCTTCTGGTGCCATTAATGCAGCACCATTTTTAGCATACATAACAGGGTCTATAACTATATTTCTAGGGTTATGCTCTTTTATTTTTTTTGCAATGCATATCATAGTCTCTATTTTAGAAAGCATTCCAATTTTTGTTGCATTTGGTTTTATATCTTCAAAAATATCATTTATTTGGGCTTCTATCGTTTTTTCGCTTATATCTTCAATAGCGGATACACGAAAAGTATTTTCCGCAACTACAGAAGTTATAACGCTCATACCGAAAGTGCCATGGGCAGAAAATGTTTTTAAATCTGCTTGAATTCCTGCCCCGCCGCTGCAATCAGAGCCAGCAATAGTTAAAATAGGTATCATTAAACATACACCTTCCTTTGTATTATATTATTATGATTGAGTAGCTTTAAAAACTTACTTAGGTTTTTTTAGAGCTATTCAATTTCGTATACAATGCAAGTAGTTTTTGAGTTTATTATATACCTTTATTTGCTGTTTGTCAATAATATTTTTCAACTACATGCGGTGCCCAGCTTCGATGGACTTTAATCGCGGCTGAATAGTTTTTAAAAAGATAAACTATCTCCGCGTTTGAACTCCGCCGACAGGCGGTGGCAAGCCTTTTTAAAAAATGACTAAGCTTTGTTATTTTAAAAAACCAACTTCGGCGGGTATATTAAAATTATCAATCTTTTTTTGACAAACATTAAAAAAAGCTGTATAATTATAGTGTTATGCTAAAATATAAATATTGAGGTTTTAGTTTTTATGATAATAACGACTGCAACAGGCTTAATTTTTAACGATGAAAAAGAGATTTTATTTATAAACCATAAAAAGTTTGGCAATTGGGTTCCGCCTGGTGGCAAAGTTGAAGCTAATGAATTTCCACATGAAGCTTGTTTGCGTGAAATTTTTGAAGAAACAGGCTTAAAAGTTAAGCTTATAGAAGATAAACACTGTTTAGATGAATATAGTGCACCGAGGCCCTTTGCTGTTACTTGTTGGGAAAGAGATAAAGTTAGATACATAGATTATTTATATATTTGCAAGTATACAGGCGGCGAAGTGAAGCTTGAAGAAAAAGAAGCCTATGGGTTTAAATGGGTTTCAGAAAAAGCTATTTCTAAAATAGATACTTTCAGTAATATTGCAAATAATATTAAATCGTTTTTTAAAAGTAGTGAAAATTGGTAGTTGTCTATTTTTAGGCTAACACTTGCAAGTTTTTTAAAAATATAATCTTTCAAAGGAGAAATTTATGTTAGAAAAAATTAAAAATGCAATACCTAAAGAGTTTAAAGGAGTTTTGCAAATAGTTAAAAATAACGAACTAATTTGGCAAGAAGCTTATGGCTATGCAGAGCTTTCTAATAAACGCCCAAATTTAGTTGATACAAAATTTGCTATTGCTTCTGGCACTAAAAGCTTTGTTGCATTTGGCATTATAAAGTTAATAGAGCAAGGTAAGCTTAGTTTTGAAACCAAACTTGGTGAGATACTTCAAATTGGTTATGAAGATATAACAGTGAAAGAATTACTAACACACACTTCAGGCATTCCAGATTATCTTGATGAAAAATTAGACACAAATTCTGTTTGGGATAGTTTCCCTCTTCATGTTTATAAAATTCGTAAAAATTCAGATGTGCTCCCCTATTTGCAAGGAAAAGAGTTGAAAAGCAAAGAGTTTATTTACAGTAATGCTGGCTATATTGTTCTAGGTGCTATTATTGAAAAATTAACCGGCATAGATTTTGATTGTTTCTTAAAGAGTGAACTTTTTGAGCCTTTAGAAATGGCAAACACAGATTATTTTGAACTTGATAGGTTACCTTCAAATTGTGCTAATGGATATTGGTTTGATGAAGAAAAAGGAGAGTATGTAAACGCATTTTATAATACGAGTGCAAAAGGCTTAGCAGATGGCAGTGGATTTACAACGGTTGATGATTTAAATAAGTTTTGGCAATTTATTATAAAAAATCATAAAGAAATGTTTGAAACGCATGCCATATCTAAAGAAGATGAAGATGGGGACAGGAATCTATATGGTTACGGTTTTTGGCTAGGCGAAGCAGAGGATGAAAAAGGAGCCGCTTATAAAGTTCCATATATGCAGGGTTATGAAAGCGGAACGAGTTTTATAAGCAGCTATGATTTTAAAAAGGGATTAAATGTTACTATTATAAGCAACTATACCGATGATATTTGGGAGCTTCATAGTAAACTTCGAGAGATTTTTTAATATTTTTTTGAAGCAGTAATATAACAAGCCATTGTGGCAGTATAATTAATTTATGAATGCTGCTTTATATTTAAGGCTCTCAAAAGACGACAAAAAAGATTTCGAAAAAGATGAATCCGAAAGTATAACAAACCAACGCAAATTTCTAGTGAAACATGCAAAAGAAAACAACATAAACATAGTAGAAATTTATGCAGACGACGGTTATAGTGGCACTAATTCAAATAGACCTGCTTTTCAAAAAATGATAAACGATATTGAAAAGAAAAAAATAGATACGATAATTGTTAAAGATTTGAGCAGACTTTTTAGAGATTATATTCAAACGGGTTACTATCTAGAAAAATTTTTCCCCGAAAAAGGTATACGTTTTATAGCAATTTTAGACGGTATAGACACAGTGAACGAACAAATAAACGATTTAACACCATTTAAAGCTTTAATGGTAGATTGGTACGCCAAAGATGTTTCAAGGAAGATAAAGCAAGTAAAGAGAGATAAAATAAAAAAAGGTGAGTTTATAGGACCTAAAGCCCCTTTTGGGTATAAAAAAGATGAGCAAAATAAAAATAAGCTTTTAATAGATGATGTTGAAAGTATTATCGTTAAAGATATTTTTAAAAGAGCTTTGGCGGGTGAAAGCACTAGGCAAATAGCTTTTTCACTAACAAAAGAAAGCATTAAAACACCCGGGCTTTCTTCTCACTGGTATGCAGAAACAGTTTCTAGCATACTTCAAAATGAAGTGTATATAGGAAATATGGTGCAAGGCAGAGTGAAAAAGCCTAGCTATAAATCTAAAAAAGTTGTAAAATTAAAAAAAGAAGATTGGATTATAGTTGAAAACACGCATGAGCCAATTATTGATAAAGAGACTTTTGAAAGAGTAGGTGAGTTTTTAAAAAAACGCCAAACTATAAAAACTAGAACACTTGAGTATCCTTTAAAAGGAATAGTCTTTTGTGTGGATTGCAAAAAAGCTATGGGTTTAGTTCCAAAAAAAAATATTTATTATTTGCGCTGTAGAACTTATGCTAAATATACAAAACTAGGGCTATGTACACCGCATTCTATAAGAGCTGATTTTGTTTTAGAAGCTGCAAAGAATGCGGTCGTTAATTTTTTTAAAGAAAATATTACAGAAGAAGAACTTTTGCCATTTGCAATAGTCCGTATGGATAGTGAAAAGCTGAAAGAGAAGTTAAAAAAGTTGCAATCTCAAATAAAAGATATTTACAATGATAAGCTAAATGGCTTAATTGAAGAGGGAGATTTTAAAATTTTTTATAACGGCAAAAAGGAAGAAGAAAGTAGTCTTAAATTTGAAATTGCGGCTTTGGAAACTACTAATATAGAGGAAAAAGCACAGGCTCTCATATCGGATTTTCTAAATGTGAACATTTATGAAAAGTTAATTTTGAGCGAGTTTATAGAGAGCGTTGAGATAGGCGAGGGTAAGAAAGTTTTTGTTAATTTGAAAAAATCTTAAAAATTTATTATAGCTTGCAAATTCCTTTGTAAAGCTTTTTAATTTTGAATGGCTATAATAAATTTTTAATTTTTTCATGCTACATATTAGCAATATAACTTGAAGCGGCTTGCCCAGCTATTGCCCCCTCTGCAGCGGCTGTTATAATTTGTTTCATTACATTATCACGCCCGTCGCCTGCGGCAAATACACCTGCTATGTTTGTTTGCATATGTGCATCTGTTTTAATATATTTATCTTCGGTCATTTCTATTTTGCCCTCTGCAAGGGCATTGCTAGGCAGCTGCCCAATAGCTATAAAAATACAGCTTGTGTCTACTTTTTTAAGTTCTTCGGTCTTTAAGTTTTTTATAGAAACCGCATTTACTTTTCTTTCTTCGCCGTGTATTTCTTCGGCAACGCTATCATAGTGTATTTCTATATTTTCTATCTTTTTTAAATTGTCTACTATTTTTTTTCCTGCTCTGAACTCGTCTCTTCTATGCACTAAGTGTACTTTACTGCATAGCCTGCTTAAAAATATAGCGTCTTCAACGGCTGTGTAGCCGCCGCCTACTATCATAACTTCTTTTCCACGAAACATTGCACCGTCGCAAGTGGCACAATAAGAAACACCCATTCCTGAAAATTCTTCTTCACCTTTTATGCCAAGCTTTTTAGGGGCGGCACCAGTTGCAAATATTATCGTTTTTGTTTCATAAGTATTTTTTTTAGTTATTACTTTTTTAAGTTCGCCCTCTAATTGCAAATCTTGAACGGTTTCTGTTTTAAGCTCTATATTTTCAAAGTTTAGCATATGTTCTTTAAAAGTGTTTGAAAGGTCTGGTCCGGAAATCATTTTAAAGCCTGGGTAGTTTTCAACTTCATAAGTGTTTACCATTTGCCCGCCAACGAACATTTTTTCAAGCACTAGCGTTTTAAGCCCTGCTCTATCTGCATATATTGCGGCAGTTACCCCTGCAGGGCCTGCACCTATTATTATCGTATCATACATATTTTGTTATCGTCCTTTCTTGAAACTTGGATTAGGAGAAATTATAATGTTTTCTTCCATTCTAAAAATTCATTATAAGTCATAGATTTATCTATAAAGCTGCCATCTTCTGCGAGTTCTATTATTCTATTAGCGGTTGTGTTTACAAATTCATGGTCGTAAGAAGCGAATAGTATACAGCTTTTATAAGCTATTAAGCCGTTGTTAAGGGCTGTTATACTTTCTAGATCTAAATGGCTCGTTGGGTGGTCAAATATTAAAAGGTTTGCTTCTTGCAGCATCATTCTTGACAGCATACAGCGTACTTTTTCGCCACCAGAAAGCACATTAGATTTTTTTAAAGCTTCGTCTCCAGAAAAGAGCATTTTCCCTAGAAAGCCGCGTATATAGTTTTCAGAATCATCTGAACTATATTGTCTTAGCCAGTCTACTAAGGTTAAATTCCCATTTTCAAAAAATTCTGAATTATCTTTTGGGAAGTATGCAGGTGTAATAGTTGTGCCTATTTTTGCCATGCCCTCGTCTGCTGTGTCTTCGCCCATTAATATTTTAAATAGCGATGTTATAGCTAGTTCATTTCCTGTGAATGCAATTTTATCGCCTTTGTTTACTGTGAAGCGTAAGTTTTTAAATAAGATTGTGCCATCTTTTTCTTTTTTTGTTAAATCTTCTACCATTAAAATATCATTGCCCACTTCACGCCCCAAATTAAATTGCACAAAAGGGTATTTTCTATTTGATATTGCTATATCATCTAAGGTGATTTTATCAAGCATTTTTTTACGCGAAGTAGCCTGGCGGCTTTTAGAAGCATTTGCACTAAATCTTTGAATAAATGTTTGAAGCTCTTTAATCTTATCTTCTTTTTTCTTATTTTGGTCTCTCATCATTTCTTGTGCTAATTGGCTTGATTGATACCAAAAATCATAATTTCCTGTGTAAAGTTTAATTTTTCCGAAGTCTACATCTGCCATTACCGTACACACGTTGTTTAAGAAGTATCTATCGTGTGAAACGACTATAACTATACCTTCATGGTTTATTAAAAATTCTTCAAGCCAGTGAATTGCTTCTATATCTAAATCGTTTGTTGGCTC
>WRFW01000200.1 GCA_009787435.1 Defluviitaleaceae bacterium | reverse complement strand
AAGCGGGTTAACTTCTGTAATTCCTGCCATAGTTGCAACGAAAGAAGAGCCTACAGACCCCCGAGACCCTACAGTATATTTATTTTCAATAGACCTCTGCACAAGCTTTTGAGCAGAAATATACATAACAGAAAAGTTATTTCCTATTATAGATTTAAGTTCTTTATCAAGCCTAGCTTGAACAGTTTCTGGCAAATTTTCACCATAAAGTTCTTTTGCCTTTTTTATAGTAATTTCTTCAAGCTCTTCAGCACTTCCCTCAATTATAGGTGCAAAAACACCGCTAGGAATTGGCTTTACAACTTCTATCATATCCGCTATTTTATGAGTATTAGTAACGACAACTTCAAAAGCACGGTCGCCTAAATATTCAAACTCACTAAGCATTTCTTCTGTGTTTCTAAAAAATTGCGGTGATATTATATCGCTATTACCTTCACCATATAAAATTATTTTTCTATAAATATCATCTTCTGGGTTTAAATAGTGGGCATTGCCCGTTGCAACTACTAGTTTGCCTAACTCATCGCCAAGGGCTAATATTTTTTTATTAATCTCTTTAATATTATCTATTCCAAAAAAGTAACTATCGGGTTGAATTTCAAAATAATCGTATCTATTTGCAATTTCTAAAATATCGCTATAAGGTTTATTATCTATAAACGCACTATAAAGCTCACCATATTTGCAAGCAGTGCCAAAAACAAGCCCACCTCTAAGAGTTTCAAGAACCGTTTTAGGAATACGCGGACGGCTATTTCTTGGACTTCTCTTGTTTCTATAAAAATATTTAAGGTGTGAAAGGCTAACTATTTCATAAAGATTTCTAAGCCCCTCTGCATTTTTAACTAATATAGACATATGATAATCATCTCTTATTTTAGTCGTGTCTATTATTTCAGCAGCTAAAGCATTTAAACCCGTTAAATCATTTATGCCTTTTTCTTTTAGCAAGTCAAAACAGCAGAGCAAAATTTCGGCCGTCGCTTTTGCATCGTCTACCGCTCTATGGTGATTTTCTAAAGAAACTCCAAAATGTTCAGCAACTGTATTCAATTTATGGTTTTTAATATTCGGAAGCAACAAACGAGAAAGCTCCACAGTATCTAAAACGGTATTATGAACTTCTTTATTTAAAAGTCTATCGGCTGCGTTTCTAATAAAACCAACGTCAAAATTAGCGTTGTGGGCAACTAATATAGCATCTTCACAAAATTCTAAAAATTTTGGAATTATCTCATCTTCTGTAGGTTGCCCTATTAACATATTGTCTGTTATGCCTGTAAGCTCTTTAATTTTTTCACTAAGAACGACTTCTGGGTCAATAAAAGAGTGATAATTATCTACTATTTGCTCACCTTTAATTTTAACAGCACCAATTTCTATAATTTTATTTTCAAGCTTTGAAAGCCCTGTGGTCTCAATGTCAAAAACTACATAAGTTTCATTAAAATTTTGACCCCTAGGCGAACTAACTATAGAACTTTGGTCGTCTACAACGTATGCTTCTATACCATAAATAAGTTTAATATCTTTACCTTTTGAGTAATTAAAAGCTTCTGGATAAGCTTGCACAACTCCGTGGTCTGTAATAGCTACTGCTTTATGGGAAAAATGAATTGCCCTATCTATTAAATTTTTAACAGATAAAGCTGAATCCATTTGGCTCATTTGTGTATGGGCATGCAGCTCTATTCTTTTTTCGCCGTTATAATTATCTTCCCTCTGTTTTGGGGTAAATGGCGCCAACTCTTTTGGAACTAATATAGTTTCATTTGTGAAAGTGTCTTTTTCTATCGTGCCAGATATAATAAAAGAAGAACCTTTTTTAATTTTAGATGCCATATTATCTTCTTTATTAGAGAAAATTTTACAAGTTATAGAATCTTGCCCATCATAAAAGCCAAAATTAAAGATTACTGTGCCTTGGCGGGTTTCTCGCTCTTCTGTATCAAAAACAGTACCCGCAACTGTTACATTATCTTTTTCACGAAGCCCATTACCTAATATAACTAGTTCTTTTTCTATTTTATCTACAAAACTTATGTTTGCTTTTTTAGCCTTTTTAGTGCCACCATTTTTGCTATAAGTGTTGTTATTATAGTTACCATTTCTATTGTATGAAGTTTCACTAGTTTGAACCGTTTTAGGAACTTCAGAAGGCAATTTGTCCACTTCTTCTTTTACCGCTTGCTCTATTTTTTTATTAATTTCCTCTATATGTTTTTCTGTATCTACTTGCCTTGCCATAATTTTTTCAAATATGGATTTTTTTTCTTCTGAATTTTCTTTGTTTTCTTCTTCGTCTTCTTTTGGCAAAATATCATTAGATATAGTAGGGGCAATTTTTTCAACGTTCAAAACAATCTCAACATACGAAAACAAGCGATTAAGTTCTTTAATCACTTCATTTTCATTTTCTATATTACCAGAAGCTTCTATAACCATTTTTTTAGTATCTTTATAAACGATTATTTTTTTTATTTGCAATTCTGGTGCTATGTTTAAGCCAAATACATTATTAAAATTTTGATTTTCTTCCATGCTTACATACTTTCTATCTCTTTCATTAGTGCTTCTACTAGCTGGTCTTCTGGCACTTTATAAAGGATTTCCCCTTTCTTTATAATAAGCCCAGAGCCTCGCCCTGCCGCAATTCCTATATCTGCTTCTCTCGCCTCGCCTGGCCCATTTACCGCACAGCCCATAACTGCAACGCTAATATTTTTATTCATTTTAGCAAGTTTTTCTTCAACTTCATTAGCTATTTTTATAAGGTCTATCTCTGTTCTACCACAAGTTGGGCAAGAAATAAATTCAACACCAAAGCGGCGAAGCCCAAGCGATTTTAAAATATTTTTAGCAACGTGTATTTCTTCACGAGGGTCGCCAGTAAGACTTACACGAATAGTGTCGCCTATGCCCATGCCTAGTATTATACCGATACCAACAGAGCTTTTAATTGTGCCAGTTCGCACAGTGCCACTTTCAGTAATACCAACGTGTAAAGGGTAATCGCTTAATGAAGCTGCTTTTTGATAAGCTTCTATACTAAGTGGCACAGAGCTTGCTTTAAGAGAAATCATTATATTGTGAAAGTCCATATCTTCTAAAATTTTAACGTGGTTCATAGCACTTTCAACCATAGCTTCAGCACAAACACCGTATTTTTCTAAAAGAGGTTTTTCCAAAGAACCCGCATTAACTCCAATTCTTATAGGAATGTTGCGTTCTTTAGCTTTTTCAACGACCATGCGTGTCCGTTCTTCACTACCTATATTTCCCGGATTTATACGCAAATAGTCTACACCATTTTCAATAGCCATTAAGGCTAATCTATAATCAAAGTGTATATCTGCCGCTAAGGGTATATGTATTCCTTTTTTTATCTCTGAAAGAGCTGCTGCCGCTTGCTTATCTGGCACTGCAACACGAACCATTTCACAGCCAACTTCTTCTAAATTTTTTATTTGTTCTATAGTAGCTTTAGCGTCTCGGGTGTCTGTGCTTGCCATTGATTGGATTACAATAGGGTTATCACCGCCAAATTTTAAACCACCAGCCGTAACAACTCTTGATTTTCTTCTATTAATCATATTAAGCTACCTCAAAATTTTCTCTATTTTCTTGCCTTTAGCTAACTCATCAACTATTTTGTCCATCCATCTAATTTTTTGAGTTAAAGGGTCTTCTATTTCTTCAACTCTACAACCGCAAATTATGCCTTTTATTAAATTTGCATTTGGGTTCATATTTGGTGCATTTTTAAAAAATTCTTTTAAAGTAATATCACTTTCTATGTTTTCTAAATTATTTTCACCATAGCCCGTTAACCAAGCTATAACTTTATTTAGCTCCTCTTTTGTACGCTCTTTTCTTTCAACTTTTTTTACGTATAAATCATAAATGCCTTTAAAGGTATAGTTATAAAGTTTATCTTTATTATTCATAAGTAACTTCCCTCTATCTCTCATCATTCCTTGTTTAAATGCGATTTACCAAACACCTTAAAGAATAATTTAAAATTAAATATCAAATTTTATTTTTGTAAGATTTTCAGCTTCTTGCCAAAGCTTTTTTCCAATTTCCTCATCTTCAGCGATTTTAGGAATTTTAACTTTTGTAGGCTTTCCTTTCATTCCAAAAGCCTTATCTGGCCCGTAATACCCTCCTGGCTCTGCATTTTCTGAAACTGCAGCATATAAAGTTGGCAATGCCCCGCCATAAGCGTCTTGAGAAATTAAAGGTTTTAATAAAGACATCATAAAAGGCTCTTTTCCTCCAGGGCCAGTTTTTTGTAAGTTAGTAACTGCATAGCCGGGGTGGGCAGCGGTTGCAATAATCGGGGAATTAACTTTTGTAAGTCTTCTTTGCAGTTGCACAGCAAATACACTATCCGCAAGTTTGCTTTGTGAATAAGCCCCGAACATAGGTTTATAACGCTTTTCACTTTGTAGATTATCAAACTCTATTTTTCCAAAGTTAGCTGCAGAGCTTGAAACGATAACTATACGGCTTCCATTTTGCTTTTTTATATGCGGGTATAGCAAAGCAGTAAGTGAAAATGGGCCTAGAAAGTTAGTTGCAAATTGCCTTTCAAAGCCGTCTACAGTAGTTTCACGCTCTGGAATTGCCATAACACCAGCATTATTTATTAATAAGTCTAAACTTTCGCCTGGAAACTGTTCTGCAAACCATTTTGCAAATGAATTTATACTTTGCAAAGAAGATAAATCAAGCAAGTTTGTAACAATTTTAGCATTAGGTACATCTTTTAAAATTCTCTGTTTTGTATTTTCTGCCTTTTCCTCTGAACGAACAGGCAAAATTAGTTCTATCCCTTTTTTAGCAAGCTCTTTTGCGGTTTCAAATCCAATTCCTGAATTTGCACCGGTTATTAAAGCTCTTTCTATTTTTTGCATTTTTAGTCTCCCTTAACTTCTTTTATTTATGTATCATCAAGGCATATCGTCAATTAAATTATACCACATTTCATATAGCAATAGCAATAGTTATATAGAAATGCCGTGTTCAAAAGTCGGTCAATATAGCCATTCTGGTTTGCTTTCATAAATATTGTCTTCTATCTCTACTTTATAAGCGTGCAATAATTGATTTTCTATTTTATGCTTTTTATTAATCAATTTATTCCCATATTTAGGGTCTCCCAATATAGGGTGTCCTATACCGGCTAGGTGAACTCTTATTTGATGGGCTTTTCCTGTTACTAATTCTATTTCTAAAACCGTTAAATTAGTGCTAACCCCTGAAAAGGAAGTTAAATTTTTCAAAGGTTTATAACGTGTAATTACTTGTTTTGAATTTTCTTTCTCTATTTTCGTTATTTTGGCTTTGTTTTTTTCTTCATCTTTAGTATGATAGCCTACTAATTCACCAGCTTTTTTCACAGTTCCTAAAACTATAGCAATATAATACTTTTTTATTTCCCTATTTTTTATGAGTTTATTAAGCTTTTGAACTGAATGAAGATTTTTACCACAAATAACTATGCCAGATGTATTTTTATCTAACCTATTTACAATAGCAAAATCACTATTTTTTAAGTAAACACCTATAGAATCAATTAGCGAAGCTTCCGGGCTATTGTTTGGCACTGAAAGCAAACCAGAGGGCTTATTTAAAATCAACATATCTTCATTTTCATAAACTATATTTAATTTGGGAGATTTTTTGTGATTTTTCTCTTCTTGCTTAAAATTTTCTATAGTTTCATTGGAAAGGAAAAATTTTATTATATCTCCTGTTTTTATATCTTCAGAACCATCTGCTTTGGAGTTGTTCAACGTTATATTTTTTTTTCTCAACATTTTATGTATAAAGCTTTTAGGGGCTTTATTTAAATAGCGACCTAAAAATTTATTTAATTTTTGATTATTTTCAGTTTCTTTAACTATATGCTCTTTCATAATAATCACCTATTTTTTATGGGAGTGCCTAAATCCTACTATCTTGGGTATATCTAATGGGTATCTCTAAAAACTCCCTTTGGTCGTTTTCATCTTACCCAATATAGCCCAAAGAACGGGCTATCTTTAACGTGCCGTTCTAAAAACTTGACAGTTTTTAGAGGCACTCTATTATAACCATTGCTATAGCATATTCTTTAGAATGGCTTAAACTTATTTTTATATTCTCCATTCCAACTATATAAGGTTCGCCGCTCGGTTTTCTTAAAATTTCTATATCTTTTGGGGTTATTCCTACAAACCCGCTACCCAAAGCCTTGGCAACTGCTTCTTTCCCAGCAAAATTTACAGCAGCCGTGTTTACGCCTTTTTGCTTTATTAATTTGATTTCTTGTTCTGTATAAATTTTGTTTAAAAAATGCTCTTTTTTAATAGCGTTCGCTATTCTATTAATTTCTATTATGTCTGTACCTATTTTCATATTTAAGTATTAAGATTGAAATGTTTTATGATTTCATCTATTTTTACTTTCTTCCTTTCATATTCATTCATAAAACATATAACTTTTGATAAAAAACCAATATAAAGCGATGAATAACTAGGCTCTAGTATATTTTTATGGCTTTTTTGTTCAGAAGTAGATAATAAATCATAAGGTGTCATAAAAATATGATGTATTGTAGGCATAATATAATGAAAAAGCCCTGGCAAACCTAACCCTTTATTATTAGTTTTTAAAAATATTAGTAAATGCAGTATCGCATGTTCTACTTTATTACACCATATTAAATTTTCTGCCTTTTGAAATTCCCATGAAACATGCTTAGCAACTTTAGCATCAGATAGTTTGGGAAATATATCCTCCCTTATGTGATGCCTTTCTAGCCCCTCTGCACTTCTTGACTCTGAAGACGTACTTTTAAAATTTTCATTAACAAAATAATCTTTCTGAACTTTACCATACCTATCTTTTAAATATTCTACATAATCATCATAACCAAGCTCAATTATTTCATCTATTGTAAATGTTTCAACAGAAGCTTTATTATAAATTCTAGGAGTTTTAATGATTATTTTAGGATAGTATATTTTAATGCCATCTAAATAAAGAGGCTCTTTTTTAATATCTCTTTGGATACTTAGTATAGTTTCAGGCTTGAGTTCTACTTTTTTCATATCATAAAAAACTAAAAGAAAAAGAAAAAAATCAGCTTTATCCATACTTCTCATAGAGCCTAAAAAACTTACATTGTTCGTATAAACATAACCTAAAATACGTACACTTTCTATAACTTCAACTATATTCGGATTTTCTTTATTTAAAGATTTGAAAGCACTTTCTATAAGAGGTTCAAATTTATTTGCTAAAGCTGAATTACTTTCTTTTATTGAAAGCAGAATTCTTTCTCGTTCATTTTTTTGAATATTACGCCTTTCAAAGTATTTTAATAAATCAACCTCAAAAGAGCTTTCAATAATTCCTTTTTTAAATTTTTCAAAGTGTTCCCTACATTCTACTAAAAATTCATTAAGTCCTTTAAGTTGAATAGTTTTGAAAATTTCTCTATTTGCAGAAACCATACTGTAGCCTCTTTTTGAAACTTTTTCTTGAATAGGCATTTCTTCAAATTTGTGATTTTTTATAATTAACATAACATCTCTTAATTCTGGTAAGTCCATATCAGTTTTTTCCTTATACACTATAATTTATTACATAAGTAAAAATATTATTTTTGAATAATTAGCCTATATAAATTATAGCATATTTCTTAAATTCAAGCAACACATTTAAAAAAAATTTATTGCATTTTTAGAATAAATAAGCTATAATATACGAATGAAGATAATAATCTCAGAATCAAAGACGATGAAACTAAAAGAGCATGGCGAAACTAATACCCCTATTTTTTATGATAAATCTCAAATAATAAAAGAGTATTTAAAAAATATGACTCTGAAAGATTTACAAAAATTATGGAAAACTAATGATAACCTTACAAAATTAAACTATGATAGACTTCACGCTGAAGAACACGAACTTACCCCATCTCTATTAGCATATGAGGGGCTACAATTTCAATATATGAACGCGAATAACTTTAAAAAAGATGAATGGGAATACCTAGATAAACACTTAATAATAATTTCTGGATTTTATGGCATTCTTAAACCCACAGACGGCGTAACTTATCATCGATTAGAACTGCAATCGAAAATATCAATCAAAGATAAGAAAAATCTTTATGAATATTGGAGAGAAGATATAGAAAGCCTATTAAAAGGAAATATTATATTAAACCTAGCATCAAACGAATATAGCAAAATTATTAAAAACTTGCCTATGATAAACTGCACATTTAGTGTTAAAGAAAACGATAAAATTAAAACAAAAGCTACAGATGCCAAAATGCTCAGAGGAATGATGATTAATTTTATCGCGAAAAATAAAATTAAAGAAGTAGAAAGAATTAAAGATTTTAGATCTCTAAGTTATTCATTTAGTGAAGAACTTTCTTCTGAAAATAATTATATATTTATTAAAAATTAATGGTGCCTTTAATCTGCTCAGCACATATAATAAACCATGAAAATATTTATAGATGCAGGACATGGTGGAACACTCTTAACACAATTTTAAATTAGTAATAAACATCCAAAATAACTATAAAATAATATTGAATTACCCTGTATTTACAGGACTTTTTGTTTACCAAAGTTGGCTTTAATTTAGATATTTGACTGAAACTAAATATTGTGGTAAAATAGATGTAGAATAAATTTATTTTATAGTAAAAAACTATAGATAAAAAATTTATATAATGATGGAGGATTAATAGTATAACAATAGACGGATATTATGACGGTGAAAATGTGATAATGATTCAAAAACCATACATACAAAAAAATTAACGCTTAAAAATAACTTTTCTTGATGAAATAATTCAAGAAAGTGATGAGCTTAAAGAAAAATTAGATTTGGTTGATAGTTTATCGGGATTATTAAACGATTGTACAACTAGCGAAAAAATATATTTGATGAAGTATTATCAAATAGAGTAGATTTTAAAAGAGAGGTTAATTTTAATGAATAAAATTTACTCTTTGGATACAAACATAATATCATATTTTTTAAAAGGTTCTCATGGTATATTTGACAAAATAAAAAACATTCTATTGCAAGGAAGTAATATAAACATTAACCCTATAACATATTATGAAATAAAGAGAGATTTATTAGCTATAAACAATCAAAATATGTTGAATAAATTTGAATTGTTTTACGGCAAATTTGACCTTAAAAGTATTGAAGATGCTGATATTTTGTTTGCTTCAAATTTTATCAAATATAACTATATTTTAGTAATAAATAATATTAAACATTTTAAAAATATCGAAACCTTAAATTATGAAGATTGGGTAGATAGGTAAAAGTTTATAATGATAAATGAAATTAAATTTGATGATTATCGTAAGTTTTATCATTTAAAAGTTAGATATTTTGAATTATTTAAGAAAGATAATATTAGCAAAAATGAGGAAGAAGTTACAATCGCTCAAGTTAATATTAAATTCGCTATCGAAGATATAAATAAACTAATAAAAAAATATAACCTCAAGGAGTTTAAAGTTGGGGACTTGTACGAACTTATTGTTAAATCATATATTTTAATGGGTGCATTCGATTTAATAACAAAAAGGTTAGAGATTTTCAAAAATAAAAATGACTATAATGAATTATATGGTACTGAAGGAAACCCAGAAAGAGATGCTATAGATTATTTTAGAGCTATTAGAAGTCTTATAACCGAACACCCATTAGAAACTACTAGCAAAAGCTTTGATAGATTTGGCTTCAAAAAGGGTATTTTACTTGAAGATATTATGGACAAAAATTCTATAACTTTTTCATCTTATGATTATAAAGATTCAGATTTTTATTAAGAATATTTCAAATTTCTGAGATATCAAAAAAAGATAAGCAAGAAAAATTACAAAAAGAATTAAATAAATTAGAATTACTGAAACAACAATTAAAAAATGAAAACAAGGCAAAAGAAATCGAATATTTAAAAGAATACGAACAAGAGTTATTAAATGAAAAAGATAGCAATGCAAAAGGGGAAAATTTCAAAATACCACTTTATATTAATAAAGATATAATATCTGTAGTAAAAATAATTGTTTCAAAATTGGATTTTTTAAATGATGAACTAAAAAATAGAATAAATCAAAAAGAAGAGATTCTTAAAAATAAAGTTATAGAACTACCGCTAGAAATAAATGCTGATTATCAAAATAGTCTAAAAGAAGTAGTTTTAGAACGTTACTCAAATGAAATTTCAGACAATTATTGGAATTTGCAAGTTTTTTTTGATTTCATAAATTGGAATAGCAATTTTAATGATTATCGTGATAAAAAAGTTTTAGATATAAAAAAAATGGTAAAGAAAAAAAATAAAAGAATATGCTCAAACTGTTCAAAATATAACTTCTTATAACAATGATGATATAGAATCGCTAGAAAGCTACCAGCTAGCTTTCGGTATAAAGCATAATAATATACCAGATAGTTATGCTCATGAAAAAATAACAAGTTATTTATCAGAAAATGAACATAGTTTTTATATAGAATGGTGCAAATTTGATTTTAATTTAAAAGAAGAACGCAATAAAATTTTAGACATGTATGATTATTTTGCATCTTCAAGTAACATTACTAACACAGATTGGGGAATTATTCAGTTAATGAAAATTAATGATAAAATAATGAGATACTTTGAAATTGATTTTAATCGAAAGCCTAAAGATTTGTATTATCAATATTTAGTTGCTATTTATTTGATTGATAAAAAAGAAAAAAATATTAACTAGACATAAACTTTATTCATGGTGGAATACTCTTAACACAATTTTAAATTAGTAATAAACATCCAAGAAAAGTATTAAAAGCATTAAAAAGACCTGTATTTTAAAAGGCTTTTTAGTTAACAAAGTACGACACTTAAAATATTTAACTGAATATAGATATTATGATAGAATAGATATAGAATAAATTATTTTATAGTAGAAAGATATGGATAAAAAATTAGATTGAGATGCAAGTGATGTTGTAATTTATGAAAATTCAATATAACAAAAAGCTAAATCTCTTATGAATTTTGGAATAAAAGAAAAAGATGCTTTGCATTTAGCTTGTGCTATTTTTGCTAAATCAGATTACTTTATAACTACAGATAAAAAGCTATTAAATAAAAATGTTGGAGAAATTAATATAATAAACCCTATTGATTTTTTAAGGAGGCACTACAATGAGAACTGATACATTGATACATGAAAAAGGAATAAGAGCATTATCAGATAAATTAGGGCTTGTAGAAGCAGAACATTTTATTTCTCTTATTAATACGCGAAAAATTTGATTACACAAAATGGCAAGAAAATTTATATAGAAATATAACATTAGAAGAGTTAGTTTAGAAAGATGGTGAGTTTTGGAAAGACACTCGCCAATGAAACTAAATTTCAGTATAGCAATAATAATATAATTATTATCAAAATATATATATTATTTTAATATATTGTAAATAGTTGTTTCCTTAGCTTTTTTAAGTTCAACCTCTGCCTTAGCTTCCATAACCATTGCCCTTTCTCTCAATTATACCATCTCTCTATTATGTGCCCTTTGCCTTAGCTTTTCATCTTGGCTTATCTCTTTTAATATTGATACTGCTTTACTTACCGTTTCATTTTTTTGTGCTAACATCTCAAAGTCGCTCCTTTCCTCAGATTTTATAAATTTTAGCCAGTTACATAACATTGTACCATCATCTATATCGGGCAGTTTTTTAATTCTAATGTGTGTATCTCGGTTGACTTTGAAAATGTATGCCCTGTTTTTTCGCTATGATAGTTAAATGTATCGTGGTAATCTTCATGTGTTTCTATTAAGTTATAGCCTGTTATTACTACTACTACTACTACCTTTTTAAGCTTATAATTATCACCTTTAAATTTTTGCTTTGTTACTGTTTTTGATATGCCATATACAATCCTATCTTCCATGGATGGGTCTTTGTCTAACTGTATTTCAACATTAATTATCTCGCCATTTGTTTCAACTCTCACATCAATAATTTCTGTTTTATCATTTTCTTTTTCAAATTTTGTACTTGAGTCAAGGATAGTTATACTTATCTTAGTTTCACTAGTAGACAAAGAAATACGCTAGGAAATTTAGAAACTTTAGAAACTCCTCAGCCATTAGTAATAAATAGTTCTACAGCGGTTTCTAATGAAGACGGCACTTATACAGTAGAAGTATTAACTTCATCTAATGAAAATATAGCAGGCACCGAAATAACTATTCCAAGAGATACATTAATCGGTTTAACTTTTAACGTAACACCTAGTTATGATTATGAAGAATATATGGGCACTTCGTGAGTTTTAATATGGTCATAGAAGTAGAACATAGCCTATTAATAGATAGTTTCCAATAACGACACTTAGACAGACCCTTATACAACAAGTGCTACAAGCAATATAAGCTTGTAGCACTTGTTTTTATTTTTACCAAAAATAAAAACAGACTTTGGGTGGTTGGTTGAGTGTCTGATGAGCAGAAAAATTGCTAAAAAATATAATGTAATCAAAATTTAATATTACACATAAAAGGGAGTTGATTTTATTGAATGAAAACTATCAGAACTACAAAGACAACAGTAATATCAGATTTGTATTTCTATGTGTGTAACACAAAAGTATTTATACCTAGGAAAAAATTTAAACAGCTTGAGAAAGAACATATAAA
>WRFW01000199.1 GCA_009787435.1 Defluviitaleaceae bacterium | reverse complement strand
TGCCATATTCATCGTATGTCGTCTCTCCATCTGCTATTCCGTAATATTCATCTTGCTCTGGCGATTCTATTACTCTATTTGCATCGTCTACCGCTCTCCCTGTGCCGTCTACTCTAGCTAACACTGTTTCAATTCTATATAAAGGCGTTGAAGCTGTAGCAGGAAGCCCTGTTAGTCTGTCAATTCTAACTAGACCGTGTGTGTTTGAATGAGCAGTTGGAACCATATTTGCCGCAAAAATATCTCTTCTTACACGCCCTGCTCTTCTCGTAAGGTCTGTTGGGAGCAGCCCTGTGTCCATACAAAAGTCCATTTCTATTATGCCAACTGGTCTAGCAAAGCCTGTTATAACTGGTTTATCTAATTCTGCATGAATTCTATTCATAACATGTGCCCATATTCTCGTATGTGCCCCACCATGAGTTCCAAGAGACCTCGGTTGGTCGTGCCCTATCCAAACGCTAGCTGTAAAATGTGGGCTATAGCCTGCAAACATAATATCGTTTGTATTTTGGCTAGTTCCCGTTTTTCCAGAGGCAGCCATGCCGTTTGCTAATCTAGCATTTACCCCTGTGCCCCCTGCATTTAAAACTTCTTGCATAGTTGCCGTTAAAAGATATGCTGTAGTCGGTTGTATTACTTGCCTTGTCGCTTGGTTAGTTTCAAGAATAAGATGCCCATCATGGTCATAAACTCTTGTAAAAAGAGTAGGCTCTATATAAACACCGCCGTTTGCAATTGCCGCAAATGCTCCTGCAAGCTCAAGCTGGGTTACACCGTAAGTTAAACCGCCTAAAGGAAGTGCGGGCACTCTATCGGTTAAGCCTTGTTCGTTTGGCTGGTCTGTAAGGGTTGTGAAACCGAAGTTTAATAAATAGTCAAAGCTTCTATCTATTCCAACATTATAAAAAGTTTCTAAAGCTGTCGTATTAAAAGACCTTGCAACCGCCTGACGCACGTTCGTCTGTCCTATATATCGGTTATTAAAGTTAGATGGTGTAAAATCTGTGCCTGGCCAAGTGAATGGTCTATCATGCAGGGGGCTTCCTGGTGCGATTAGCCCCATATCCATAGCGGGTGCATAGCTTGCAACCATTTTGAAAACAGACCCTGGCTGGCGTACTGTTCGTGTAGCACGGTTTAATGCTAAGTTTTGTGTTTTTTCACCACGCCCGCCAACAAGGCCACGCACATGCCCTGTGGAATGGTCTATAATTACCATTGAAGATTGTGGCTGCACTATAGGCATATGAAGCTCGCTAAATATTGTGTAGCCTTGCTCTTCAACGTATACTCTTCTATTATAAACCCAATTTTGAAAAGCAGAATAGTTAGGCACAAAAGTATTTTCTGGGTTTGAAATGAAGTGTCTCTGTTCGCCTGTTATATCATTAATTGCGCTTATTCTTGAATCCACTGCTATTTGAAACGTGTTAGACGGGAAATGGCTATCTTCTAAATAAGTTTCTTCTAATATTCTTTGCACTGTTTGGTGCATAGTAGTATGAATTCTAAGCCCGCCACCGTGTATAAGGTTCATAGCAGCGTTTCTATTTAATGCTATATTATTTTCTATTAAAGCTTCAACTAGCGACTCAACTAGCTCATCAATAAAAAAGCTCTGCACCCTATCATCAGGGCCTACATATTCTCTAAAGTTACCTATTCTAGCATATGCTTCATATTGCAAATCTTCTATTGCATATGCGTGCTCAGCTTCAGTAATAAGCCCCTGGGCTAGCATTCTATTTAAAACAGTCGTTGCTCTTTGCCTGTTGTTATCTGGGAATCTATATGGGTCTAAAGCTATTGGGCTTTGTGTAATAGAAGCTATAATAGCACTTTCAGAAATAGTTAAAGTTTCTACCCCTCTTCCAAAATAGTGGTTAGCTGCCATTTGAACTCCGTTTATACCAGGGCCCAAAGCTATAGAAGTTAAGTATAAGTATAAAATGTTATTTTTGGCGGCTATTCTATCACCATCAAAGCTATTTACTAAGTAAGCTTCTAATTGAAGTGCTAAAAATTGCTCTTGAAGCTTCGTGCGAAAGTTGTTGTAGTGAATTTCAGCTATTGTATTTTTAACTAGTTGCTGTGTTATCGTGCTGCCGCCCTCAACTCCGCTTCTCGCTATAAAAGTAACATAAGCAGCCCGCAAAGTTCCTCGCACATCCACCCCGCGGTGTTCAAAAAATCTTTCATCTTCAATAGCTATAAAAGCATTTATTAAATGCTGTGGTATAGTGTAAAATGGTGCGTGCAATCTTCTAGCGCCGGCGGCATGAAAATACCATATTTCATTTCCGTACATATCATACACAACGCTATTAAATTGAGTAGTTGTAACACTTGGAAGCCCCTCAAATGAAGGCCCGCTTTCAATAATTCCAACATAAGCCCCAATTACAACGCCGCCAATAGCGAAAAATATAATTAACACTAGAAATGCAACAGACCTGAAAGCGACAGTAACTATTCTATTTTGTGCTTTTTTAGTTTTAGAAACAGCCGACCTTTTCTTTTTATTGTTTGATTCTTTTGAATAATCCAAGGTTTAAATCCCCCTCCTCTTTTTTAAGAATTGCCAAGTATTTTTCCCTCTAAAGTTATTTTATGAATTTTTCTTGGCTATGCTTTTTAATAGTCCCACTGAAAGTAACACAGTAGTACAAAACCTATTATACCACATTTTTGACTATTTTTAAAGGGAAAATTCTAAAAAAATAAAAAACTACCCCAATTTTGTAGATGTT
The DNA here is from genome assembly GCA_009787435.1 of Defluviitaleaceae bacterium. Lineage (GTDB taxonomy): Bacteria > Bacillota > Clostridia > Lachnospirales > UBA5962 > WRFW01. The sequence continues at coordinate 9,957 of WRFW01000199.1, read as the reverse complement.
GTAGCATGGGGTAGTTTTTAAAATTTTGCGATATTAAGTTTCGGGTGTGGGCAGCTAATATTGTTAAAAAATTTTAAAATTAATTGTAGTTTGTGGGCTTAGTAGCATTTGTAGATTTTAAAATTTATTACCTAAGCTATTGTTGTGAACCTTAACACCGTAGAACAAATTAACGTTTGATTTATTATATCATTTTGGTTTCTATATGTCAATAAGATTTTTTTGAAACTCTTGAAAAATTTTGTTTAACTGTTGTTTTTTAATCGTTGGCAATATATAATAAGTTTTTGGGATATTTTTCTATTAACATTCCCCTCTCTTTTTCCGATAATAATTATAAGGTAAACTGCAAGGGAAAAAGATGTTATTGCAGCAGTTTCATATAGAACTTTAAGGAGGCACTATGATAAACATTTCTAAAGTATCAAATGTTTATACAGCTCACACGGTGAGCTCACCTAATAAAATAAATAAACAAGTAGACAAAAAAATAGAGGGCACTTACACCCCCTCTGAAACGGCTAATGATTTTGCTACTATATTAAACGCTATAAGAGCTAGCGATGGTGTTCGTGCAGATAAAGTTAACGCTATAAAGGCTAGCATAGAAGCGGGCACTTATTCAGTTTCTTCACATGATATCGCAAGTAAAATTTTAACTTAATTAATATTTTTTCACACATAAGTGCATCAAAAACTTAGTTGCTCATAGCACAATAATAAAATTTTAAAAGAGGTTAATTTTATGGCAAGTCTCATAGAAGATTTATTGTACACTTTAGGCGAGCAGAAAACTTGCCTTGAAGAACTCCTCATACTTTCAAAAGCTAAAAGAGATTTAATAGTTAATAACGATATTGAAAACCTCCAAAGTATGACTGCCGCTGAAAGTGCAATAGTAGCAAAAAACCAAAAATTAGATAAAACAAGAGAAGATATTACAGCAGATATAGCAACAGTCCTAGCAGAGGACGCTAAAGAGCTAACAATTACAAAAATAGCAGAGCTCATAAACGACGATAAAGACAAAGAAAGCTTAACAAAAGCACGAGACGAGCTAGACGGTATTTTAAAAGATTTAAAACGCCAAAACGACCAAAATCATGAGTTAATAAACGTTTCATTAGATTTTATAGAGTTTTCTATGAATGTAATCCGTGAAAATGATATGTTAGAAGGTGCAAAAAATATATTAGATACCGAAGGTTAGTTGGTATCTTTTCATTATAAAAAATTAAAAGGTGTGTGGAAAATTGAGTTTAGACAAGGAAATAACGCAATTTTACCACACCAGAAAGGAATTTATAAAAAATGCCAATACATAGCCTAAACGCCCCCGTTTCTGGTATGCGTTTAGCCCAAAGGGCTTTAACAGTTACAGGGCACAATATGTCAAACGTTAACACGCCGGGCTTCTCTAGGCAGCGTGTTAACCAAAGCGACCATTTTTATCGCTCTATGGGGCTCACAGCTACTAATAGAAAACAAGTTGGCTTGGGTACAAGCGTTATAAATATTCAACAATTAAGAAACCAATTTTTAGACCAAGCTTTTAGACACCAAGTAGGTAGAGCACACTACTATGGCACTATGTGGAACACATCAAACCAAATAGAAGCTGTAATGCGGGAATTAAACCCGACTGGTGCTAACCAAGTAAGTGCAACCCGAAATATTTGGAATGCCCTGCAAGAGCTTACAACAAACCCGCACGCTATAGACCACCGTGTAAACTTCGTTAGCATGGCACGCTCTTATTTAGACCGCACGAACGACACTTTCAATAGGCTTCAGCAGCAGCAGCAGCTTTTAAATAGCCAAATTAAAGATACGGTAAATAGAGCAAATGAACTAGTAAGAATAATTGACAATATGAATCGTGAAATAGCCCGTGTGGAAGTTATCGGCGAAGCCGCAAACGACTTTAGAGATGCAAGAGCCCTAGCCATGGAAGAGCTTTCAAGCATACTAGATGTAAACATTACTTTCAATAGACATGGGCACGCTGAAATAACTACACACGGTGCGAGCCTTTTGCAAGGGGGGCACATTACACACATAGGGCTAAGATATACAGGGCACGGCACAAATTTTGTTGAGCCTGTAGTGGGTCATGATGTTCGCCCGGGCAGCGGCACGCTAGCTTTCGACCCAACATTTAGAAATGCAATAAGTATTTTAAGATTTGATAGAACGCCAAACCCCTATGAAAGACCAGGTCTTTTATTAGGGCTCGTTACTTCCCGTGGGCTTGGAAGCACACACCACGCTTCCCAAGGTGCACAAAATCCATATGAAACAGACCCGAATTTTGCCCCGTTAGATGCATTTGCACTTTTTCAATGGCAAATTAGAAATGAATTTAATTCAAACATAGCGATAATTCCAAGAACTATTAGACATCTAGACGTTTCATTTAACCACATGGTTACTATGTTAAATGAATTTATAACGAACCAAAACGCTAGCACAGATAGAAGCACATGGGGTTTCTGGAACGACCCAGCAGCAGACCCAGATGATGCAACAATAAACATGGTAACAGACCCAAACAGACAGCAGACAGGCATACCTCTTTTCATTACTAGAGACCCAGATTTAATACAAAATGCAGACCCGAGCCAAAATGGCTTCACTCTAAATTATACACTTGGTAATGTTGTTATAAACCCTATGCTTTTAGCACCCGGCGGCTATAGTTACTTAGGCTTCGGTAGAACTACACTAGATATAGATGATACAACAGTTCTTCAAAATTTGCTTGCCGCTTGGCAATATAACAACGTCTCTTTAGATGGTTCTCTTGAAATGAATGTAGATAACTTGCTTAATCACATAATTAGCACATTAGCTACAGAAACGAGAGCATTAGAAGATGCAAGCTTCAATCAAGACCATAGAGTTCGCCGCCTAGATACAGATAGGCAACGCTCTTTTGCCGTTTCTTTGGATGAAGAATTAGCAAATATGATGCGTTTCCAACATAGCTTTAATGCTTCAGCGCGTTTAATAAATATAATAGACGGTATGATAGATACCGTAGTAAATAGAACAGGAAGGCTTTAGTGATACAATTTAATCCCCACTAAAACATTTTCGATATTATAAAGTTTTTGGTCAAGCTTTTTGAAAAAAGCTTAGGAAAGGAAAATTATAAAAATATGAGAGCATCTTTTTTCGGTTTTCACGTAACAACTACTGGGCTTAACTCTGCTAGAAATGCAACTTACGTGTCAGCTCACAACGTTGCTAATATGAACACAGCAGGCTTTTCTAGGCAGCAAGCAGTAATAAGAGCGGCAACACCCCTAAACACAAGAAGCTCTTGGGGTATGCTAGGCACAGGCTCTGAGATGACAGGCATAAACCAAATTAGAGACGTACACCTAGATAATAGATTTAGGTCTGAAAGTGCTATACTCGGTCGCCAACACGCTCTAACAAGGGGGCTTACAATGTCGCAAGCAATATTTGCTTCTTTTGAGGGCTCTAGCCAAAATAATTACTTCAATAACTTTTTTAATAGCATTCAAACTTTAAGCACAAACCCAACAGACCCAGCACTTCGCCAAAATTTTCTTCAAAGCGGTGATAATCTTTCAAGGCTAATTCAAACACAAGCAGCAGCACTCAGAAGCCAACAGTTAGATATAAATGCAGAAATAAGAACTACAGTTCAGCAAATAAATATATTAGGCGAACAGCTAACGAGAGTAAACGAGCAAATAGAGCGTGCCGAAATTAACGGTGGCAGAGCAAACGATTTAAGAGATAGAAGAGCGCTTCTTTTAGATGAGCTTTCAGAACTAGTGAACATACAAAAAGAAGAAGTAAACTTTAATGGCAGAAATCGATTATTAGTACATATAGACGGGCAGCTTTTCGTGAACCATGATAGTTTCAATAGATTAGATTTAGAAAGAAGAGAATACCCCCTAAATGATGGAGATGCACCAGGGCTTTATACAATAGTTTTTGACCACGGCACTATAAGAGTTCCTTTCAACTACCAAAATTCAAGAACTCTTTCAGGGCAATTGGCAGGGCTTTTGCAAGTTAGAGACGGGAATTCTACACTTCAAACTACAGGCCCATATGCAGGCAGAAGCTATAGCCCCATAGCATTTAGAGGTGTGCCTTATTATAAAATGCGATTAAATAACCTCATAAGAGGTTTTGCAAATGCAGTGAATAATGGCACAGACCACCTAGGAAACCCTATAGAGGGTTTAGGCGAGGGGCACATAGGAAACTTGCGTGCAGATGGTACACTCTCAGGAATTCCACTATTTGTGCCAGTCGGTGCAGATGGTATGCCAATTTTAATAGACGACCCAGCAGACCCAAACTATGGCGAAATAGATTTAGATGCAATTAACATATTTAATTTTGCAGTTAACCCAGAAATAAGAAGCAATCCATCTTTAATAGCTACTCACTTTGGAACAGCTTCTTCTGGCGAAAGTGCAAATAACTTTTTGCTAGGGCTTGCTAGCTTGCAAAATAATAGAAACTTATTTCCAGAGGGCGGCATAAGCGACGTTATCGCTACTATAATGGCAGAGCTTGGCGGCGATTTATTAAGAGCAGAAACATTCCATGAAACACAAGAAAGTATCGTTGAAATAATTCATGAACAAAGGCTTTCAATAAAAGGTGTAAGTTACAATGAAGAAGTAGCATCGCTTACTTTATTCCAAGCTCAGTTCGTAGCTTTATCACGTATTTTAACCGTAATAGATGGCATTTATGATGTGATGATAAACAGAATGGGCTTAGGCTAGAATTAGGCTTTTTAGAAAGCTTGGAAAGGGTTTTTAAAAATGAGATTAACAAATTTAATGATGACAAACACCGCTCTAACGAACATAAGAGCTAACCAACGAAGAGCAGACTCTATAGCAAGGCAAGGGGCAACCGGCAGGCAAATAGTGAACCCGCATGAAAATCCGCTTATTGCTTCTCGTCATTTGCGTTTTGAAAATAGCCGTGCTCAAATTTCTCAGTTTCAAAGAAATGTGGACCAAGCAAACGCTTGGATGACTGTTACAGAAAATGCAGCAGAAAGTTTACAAACTAATCTTTCTCAAATTGAAGAAAGATTACACAGAATGGACGTATTAGAAACATTAAATGAAAGGCAAATTCTTGCAAATGAAATACAACAGTTAGTAATGCGTACTATTGAAACTATGAACACAAGCTTTTCTGGGCGTTATATATTTTCTGGCTTGCGGACAGACCAGCCGCCATTTTTCACTTCAGATATGCCAAATCTAACATTAGAAGATATAGAAATGATTTTCACAGGAAATGATGTTGGCAAGGTAACCGTTTTTGATAGAAGCCCAACTGAAGACCCTAATAACCCTGGTGTATATATTTTCACAGAGGGGCGTACATTAGATATATACCGTGTTCGCATAGCTCATAACAACGCCGAGGAAGTACGCTTAAACGGAAACCCTGTGCCAGATGTGCCAATGTTATATGGGCATAGAGATTATGCTTCTATGGACCCATATGGCGTTTATCACGACCCAGCCACAGGCGAGCTTATAACTTTAAATCGTGATAATCTTCTAGGAGCAAATGGCGAAGTTGAAGTTATGTATAATCGCACTGGCTTTGCAAGGAATGAACTTAACCCTAAAGTGTTTATGCCGGCAGTAATCCCGGCTCAAGCTGGGCCGCCTGCAGTGCCTGCTATGCCTATAAATATGAACAATCAAAATATGGAGTTTGAATTTAGTATAAATACTAGAATACCAGTTAACTTATTAGCTAAAGACACATTTAATCCTGTAATGTTTGCAGATATTTTAGGTATCACAAATGATATTTTAAGCTTAACGCCAACTACACATACAGAGCTTATAAACGCTGGCATTACAAGCCAGGTAGAGCGTGAAGAATTCCTTAGAAGAGAAGCTCAAATGATGGAGACAGCAACAAATGATTGGGTAAACCGCTTAATAGGAAGAATAGAGGGTTATACAAATCAAATTTCCCGTGCTAGCACAGAACTTGGCACTCGGATGACTAGAGTTGAATCTATAGGCGAAAGGCTAGAAGCAGATGCAGTAATATTTGAAGATTTATACACTCAAAACATAGGTGTAGATTTGCCAGAAATGGCACTTCGTTTCTCTGTTGCAGAAGTTGCATTGCTCGCTTCTATGCAAATAGGTATGAGCCACGTTATGACTTTATCTTTAATAAACTTTCTTTAAAATTCTCGTTAAAATAGTGGTCGGTTTTTAAAATTTAAAAAATCGGCTGCTTTTTGTGTTCAATCACAACTAGGTTGACAAAATCAAAAAATAATGATATAATAAATAAAACAAATAGGGTCTCCATATATATTTATTATAGCTATCAAGGTTTTTCTACCTCTTTTAATCTTGACTAGCTATATTAAATATATATGTATGCCCCAAAAACACACTTTAGAGGAGAAAAATTTAAATTAATGAAATTATCTAAAATTAATACGTTAAAAACAATCAGCTTTGCAGCTTTTGCACTTTTCTTATCATCTTGCGGTGAAAGCTCAAATAATTATAATTTTGATGAAAGAGTTGAAGCTATTTTAGCAGAAAATAATGATGGGCACACAGGTAGATTTGTTCCTGGTGAATATGCAGGCTTGCTTAGAGAATATAAAGGCGGTATTGGTGAGGGTGAATCAAGAGTAGTTATGATTTTTTCAGACGATGAAATAACTAGCATAGCTATAGACACACACTTAACTACAGCTGAAAACCCTACACCAGAAATAGATAGAGAATTAGAAGCAAGGGCTTTAGAAGCCCAAGGGTTTGGCTTTGAATATTTAGAAGCTTACCCATACACTTCTTCTAACTTTGCTCAAACAGTAGCATGGACTATGATAATAGCAGAAAATAGAATGAGCCCAGTCCAAGCTTTTGCACCAGCAAATATTATTGCTTCAAATTCACACAATTTAGAAGATGGCATCCACTTTAACACAGTTCCGGGTAGAAATGATGAACTAACAGTAGGCTTAGAAGTTGAAGAGGGCATAATAACACGTGCCGTAGTAATTCATAGAGACACACCAGGTATAGTAGACGCAGGCGTTAACACTATAGTTAACACTATAGTTAATGAACAAACAACTAATGTAGATATTTTTGCAGGGGCAACTAACACTTCTAATGCTATAATTGCGGCACTCCAAGGAATTAATTAGCCGATTTAATAATTTCGTAATATTTTCTTAAAAAACACTTGACATTTTCTTAATAATGTGTTATCATATTTTAATACAAAAGAAAAGGTAGGAGATATGATAAAACTTTCTAATGTAACTAAGATTTACGAAAATGGCATTAAAGGTGTTGACTCTATATCTTTGGAGATTGAAAAAGATGATTTTGTCTTTCTTATTGGGTCTTCTGGCTCTGGCAAATCTTCTTTAATTCGGTTGCTTTTAAAAGAAACTGACCCCACTACTGGGAAAATAATAATAAATAATACAGATGTTACGAAATTAACACATAAGCAGCTGCCTTATTTCAGAAGACAGTTAGGCGTTGTGTTTCAAGATTTTAGGCTTTTGCCTAATAAAACTGTTTATGAAAATGTTGCCTTTGCGATGATGGTTACAGAAGCCGGCGGAAGAGATATCCGCCGGGCTGTGCCGCCTATATTATCTATGGTTGGGCTTTCAAGAAAGGCTAAAAGCTATCCAAATCAGCTTTCAGGCGGTGAAAAGCAAAGGTGTGCTTTGGCAAGGGCTATAGTAAATAGACCCCCAATATTAATTGCAGATGAGCCCACAGGAAACCTGGATCCAGACACAGCATGGGAAATAATGATGCTCTTAGAAGATATTAACCGCAGAGGCACAACCATTGTATGTGCTACACACGCAAAAGATATTGTAGATAGAATGCAAAAGCGAGTTTTAGCCATTAGCAAAGGGCAGCTAATGAGAGACGCTGAAATGGGGGGTTACGAAGATGAAGCTTAGGAATTTGAATTATTTTCTTTCCGAGTCTTTTCGGTCTATGATTAGAAATAGACTTATGACTTTTGCTTCTATAGTAACTGTTTCTGCTTGTACTTTAGTTTTAGCCGTTTCATATTTTTTGCTAGTAAATTTAGATCAAGTAATAGATACTGTTGAAAGTGAGTTTGTAGTAGTTGCTTTCATATATGATGATGTTCCAGAAGCTAATATAGAAGAGCTTCAAAATAGAATACTTTCCCTAAATTATGTAGATGGTATTAGTTTCACTTCTTTTGAAGAAGCTTTTGAAACAGCCGCCGTAGGTTTTGGAATGGCAGATTTTCTAGTTGGAATTTATCCAGGGTCTGGGGTTTTCCCACGTTCATTCACTATAGAAGTTAGAACTTTTGAAGAGCAAGAAAATATTGTGAATATAGTTTCTAATATGGCTGAAATAGAATCTGCAAGGCACGACCAAGAAGGCTTAGATTTAATATTAGGAATAACTAGCGGCATACGCTTAGTTAGTATAATAGTTATTTTGTTTCTTGGGCTAATATCAACAATAATAATTGTAAACACTATTAAAATAACTGTTTCTGCTAGAAAAAGTGAAATAAGTATAATGAAATATGTTGGGGCTACTAACTCTTTCATAAGGTGGCCATTTTTAGTAGAGGGTATTTTAATTGGCTTTCTCGGTGCTATCTTAGCTTTAATAATAAGCTATTTTATTTATACAGCTGCTTTAACAAATATAATCACAAATTTTTATCAAATTACAGCTATTTTAGAACTTAGAGAAGTTGTAGATGTTTTCATAGTTTTGGCACCAATAGCTATTGCTATGGGAATTTTTATAGGCTTCATTGGCAGTGCAAGTTCTATAAGAAAATATCTCAAAGTTTAAGTTTATGGGAAAAGTTTAATAGCTATGAGCTGTTTCAGATACCTTTTTTACTCGTGAATAGCTATTAAACTTCTTTGGGAATACATTAAATTTATAGGAGACATTTAAAAGTATGTTTAAAAATAAAAAGTTTTTGAAAATTACTGCGGCTATTAGTGTAGCTATTGCAGTTTCACCACTTCCAAACGCCATTTACGCTGCATCTACAGGGCTTAGAGAGCAAAGAGATGCAGCGGCTAGCGAGATACAAGTTTATCAAGCGAGCATTCAAGCGACAGAAGAAAACATAGCAAATGCTGAAAGAGAAATACAGCAATTAGAATTAGCTTTATTAGCTATTTTAAATGAACTTTCAGACTTAAGCAAGCAAGTTTCAGAAACTAGAGCAACTTTAGAAGATACTGAATTAGCATTAGAGCAAGCAATATTGGATAGAGAAGCAATGGAAGCTTTGCTTCTTGAAAGATTAAGAGCTATGTATATGAATGGTCCTACTACATATCTTTCATTTATCTTAGGCTCGGGTAGTTTTAGTGAAGTTTTAAGAAGATTTGAATATATAAATAGAATAGCAGAGCACGACCAAAACCTTGTTGAGCAATTTTTAGCAATAGAAGACACTATTGATAATAAAAGAATTATCTTAGAAGAAGAATATGCAGTTTTAATATTTTTAGAACGCCAAGAAGAGCAAAGGTTAGCAGAGCATGAAGCAACTCTTATTGATTTAAACGCTAGAATAGACGCTTTAGATGTGGAGAGACAAACCCAAGTTGCAGGTCTTAACCAAATGGAGCAAAGCTATGAATATTTAACAGAGCTTATAAGGCGTGAAGAAAGAGCGGCACGTGTTCGCCAACAAGCAACGACTACTTCAAATAATAGAGTAGTTACACAAACGACAGGCAGAGACGGCAGCATTCGTTGGCCAGTGCCTGCAAGAAATAATATAAGCTCGCCTTTTGGTCCAAGAAGAAGCCCTATATCTGGCAGGCAAGAAAACCATACAGGTATAGATATTCCAGCACCCACAGGCTCAGATGTAATTGCGGCTGCTTCAGGCACGGTA
>WRFW01000198.1 GCA_009787435.1 Defluviitaleaceae bacterium | reverse complement strand
GAACTATAAGCCGTTTTAATCTTGAAGAAGAAAGCTTTCCCGCTGGGCGTGTTCTAGCTAATGTAATAATCCCTGGCTATATTACCGTACACTTAGGCACGCCAGATAGTAACGCTCAAAATATGCGAGTAGCATTTAAAGATTACATAAAAAACGTTGCCAGCCATGAAATTTTTGATACTTGGAAAGAGGCAGCGTTAATTGCAAATATTTGGTGTATAATCTCATTCACCTTAAACAGAATATATACTGAATTTTACCGCTCGCGTGGCTATAATTTTGATATTACAAATTCCACAACTATAGACCACTATTTTAAACCCGGCGGTGCTTTTGGTTCAAACATTTCACGTGTTGTAGACTATATATTCAATGAATATTTAGCAATAATAGGTCACAAAGAGCCATTCCTAGCTCAGTATTGCGATGGTAACCGTGTAAAATGCCCAGGTTGGCTTTCTCAATGGGGCTCAGCGGAAGATGCAGAAAGAGGGTTAACTGCATGGCAAATTATAGATAAATATTACGCTTATGATTTAGAGCTTAGAGAAAGTAATATTTTCAGCGATAATTTAGAATCTTACCCTGGTTATACTATAAGCGAGGGCGATTCTGGAGAGTATGTTCGGAAAATTCAAGAGCAGCTAAATAGAATTTCAGGCTCTTTTTATATACCAGCACCGGGCAAAGTAGATGGTATTTTTGGACCATCTACAGTTGAAAGTGTAAAAGCATTCCAAAGATTGTGGGGTTTAACACCAGATGGGAAAGTAGGCAAGGCAACTTGGTATGAAATTCAGAGAAGATATAATGCAGTAAAAGGCTTGTCTGAAATGAATTCTGAGGGCGAACATATAGGAATTGGAACTACTCCGCCAACAGTTGCTATTAAAGAGGGTGCAACTGGGCAAAATGTTGCCCGTTTGCAATTTTTGCTTAATTATATCGGTAAATTTAACCCTAATATTCCTTATGTAGTCCAAAATAGTAAGTTTGATGCAGCAACTAAAAACGCAGTAATTGCTTTCCAAAGAGAAATGGGTCTAAAAGCCGATGGTATAGTTGGTTCAGACACTTGGCGAGCTTTATACAATGAATATTGGGGAATAGTTGGGCACACTCCTAGCCCGCCATCTTCTTACCCTGGTTATTATATTAGAAAAGGTCAAATAAGTGATGATGTTTTACAAGTTCAAAAAGCATTAAACAGAGCTAGAAGCATATACCCGAGCATACCAGCTATAGCTGAAGATAGCAACTTTGGCTCAGGAACAGAAGAAGCGGTTAAAGCATTTCAGCGTGCGGCAGGGCTTTCAGCCGATGGCATAGTTGGCCAAGATACTTGGAACGCTTTAATGAACGTTAGTACTATGTCTCTAGTGCATGAAGAGCAAGCAAATAACTTAGTTTATAGAATGGATAAATCTTGCTGTGAACCTGTTGAAAATGAAGTTTTGGAAGAAAAGCCTATTGATATTAATAGCAGTGTAGTTTTAATTTTAGCCGCTGTTTACTTGTTTATTAAATAGTCAATTGAGTATTTTTAAAAATTCTCTTTAATCGTTTTTATTTCACGCTTAAAAAGCCCAAAGAACTAGCTATCTTTAATGTTCCTTTCTAAAAACTTGACAGTTTTAATATGCATTCAATTATAAAAGCCCCCTAATTTAGGAGGCTTTTTCTTATTTGCAATTTCTATCTCTTATGTCTCTGTGTTGTCTTTGACCGTGGTTATTATGCCCATTGCCACGGCTTTCATTGCAGCCGTTGTTTCCGTGGTTACTTCCATGCCCGTGGTTTTCGTTGCAGCCGCTGTTATTGCCATGGGAATGACCGCCACGGTGTTCAACTTGTCCATGCCCGTGGTTTTCAGAATTACCACGGTGTGGAGGAATATCGCCGCTTATACCTGCAAAGTATTCTGGTTTTTGCGGTGGTGCGAAAATATCCATTGGGAATGCTAAGTTTCCAAAGAAATCGCAAGCATCTATGCTGCTTCCGCCCTCGCAAACTGAAGGAATAGCAAAGCCTTTAGATTGAACGCTTAAATCTACAATTCTAAACAATTTAACTATATAGAAAAGCCCAATAGTAATATCTATCTCTCTATGGTCGTGCCCATGGTGGTGCCTTGTGCAAATTTTAGAACCTAAATTCATAGGTTTTGCCTCAATGTTCACAAAAGGCTCAACGCCTAATATGCTTTCGCCGCCGTGTGAATACATATCTGTAGCGATAAATAATTCTGAGCTGTCAGAACCGAATAAGCTAACACGCTTTGTGTAGTTGCTATAAGCTTTCACTTCACCTATTATGCAGCCATCTTCTTCTCTGAAAAGTAATTTGTATTTGAAAACAAATTTTAGCTCTATATCCCAATAGCCTTTTTTGAAGCTGCTAGGCTCTTTAGATATAATCATAACTTTAGAAACGCGCAGCTTATCCATAGTTACAGAAGAAGCTTCATGTGGCACAGGGATAACATCCCCCTCGTTAACATTAATGCCTCCTATTGATATAGGCTCACTAGCACGGCAATTGCCTAATTGCTCTTGGTCTAAGCATTCTTGTCTTCTGCAAAAATCATAAATTTTTTGTGCTATAATATTTTCTTCTATTACTCTTCTGTTGTCCACGCCTCCTCTAATGTCTAACGCTCTAAATTCTTCTGAATTATTGTGATTTCTATGGTTTAACTCAAATGGTCCCATGCGAATCCTCCCTTTAATTATAGACATCTCACCACCTTCGGCAGGGATAAATATACCCTTTATAAATCACCCAAAAAGTTGGACACCTTTCGGTGGGGCTAATATTAGCTAGTCTTAATTTATATTATGTTTTGGAATTCCCTTGGGTTACACAATTTTTATATTTGAATTTATTTAAGCTTTGCCTTTTATAGTTCATAAAACTAGAATAAATTTGCTAGTTTATAATTCCTTTATGCTTCTTAATTCTTATGTCTATTCCCTCAAAGCCAAACATGAAATACTCACCTATAAATCTGCTCACAACCCTAGCTGAGTAAGAATTTTCAAGTTCTTTAGGGTTTAAATTAGTAGATATAATTGTTGATTTTTTGTTTATCATTCTTTCGTTAATTATATTGAAGAAAGCCGATTGGGTTACTATCGTTGAAAATTCTGTGCCTAAATCATCTATTATTAATACAGGTGCATTGTAGTATTTTTCTATAATAGATTTATGCTCTCCCTCAAAGCGTTCCTTTTCAATATACCGAAATAAATTATAAGCAGATTCAGACACAACAGACACATTTTTTTCTAATAGCTTTCTAGTTATGCAATTGCAAAGAAACGTTTTCCCTAAGCCAGAGCTGCCATAGAAAAGCATATTTTCATGTTTTTTATTTTCTGCAAAGTTTTCTGCAAATTCCTTAGCCTTTTTAAAAACTTTTATCATTTTAGGCTGAATTTCTTTTGGATAATATTCAATTTTAAAATCTAAAAAGTCTTCAAGCCCATTAATTTTATTTTTAGTATAACAAACACACCTGCTATTATTATAGACCCCCGTGTCTAAACAATATTTGCAGTTGTAATTAATTTTATCGTATTCTTTTATTTTGTTCGCTTTTAAAAAATTTGCTTTTTCTTCTTTTAATTTTTCTAGCTTTTCTCTAGGGCTAAAATCGCCTGTTATTGCTTTTTGTAGTAAAGTTTTGCTTATATTTTCTATTTCTTCGTCTAATTCTTTCAATTGTGGATATTTTTTATGAAATAGAGATATGCGAGCCATTTTGGCTTCTTCATTTTCTTTTCTTATTTTTTCATAGTTCATTTTAATATGTACCTTGCAATTTCTCCACAATGTCGTTATAGTCTATATTGCTATTTTCAAAGTTGTTAAATTTTGATTTTTTAACGGATTGGCTTTTCTCTTTAAATTTTCTATTAAATTTTTCATTGTGGTTTTCGTTATCTTTTATCATAGAAGCAATTGTTTTTATTCCTTTCTTTTCCCAATCATTTAAAATTGCTTCTGTATAGACTAAGTTTGGCTTAGCAAATTTCATTATTGTTTTGTCGCAAGCTTCTAATATCATTTCTTTGGAATGGTTTTTTAGCCACTCGTTTATTCTGCTCGTTAGCTTTGGTGTAATATCTCTTTTAGATACGCTAAGTGCTTTTAAAATTTCATTCATACTAGCATAATTGCTATTTTCAGAGTGGCTAATATCATTTTTAATATCTTCCCAGTTTTTTGCAATCTCTGATAATTGGTCAGCTCTTTTTCTGAAGTTTTCCACAGAATATTTTAAAATTTCTTTGATTGTTTCTTTTGAGAAACGGTAATCTTCATAAAAGCTTAAAATTACACTTTGTTGTAATGGGTTTAAAAGGCTTCCTAGCATGTTTTCTGCAATATCAAAAATTTCTTTAACTTCTTCAAAGCTTTGGTAATATGCGATTTCTTCCGGTGAATAAAAATTTTGATTCTCTTCCATGGTTTGTTCTTCTTCAGGAAAAACAATTCTTGGCTGTGGAATTATTAATTTTCTCTCAATATTTTCATTTTTTTCAATAAACTCTATTTGCAGTTTTTCTTCAATTTTCAAATGTATTAGTCTTTTCAGTTGAAAATATTGAAAAGCTTTTATTACTTCTTCTTCTTGTATTTTAAATTTTTCTGCATATTTTTTTGGGCAAATCTCTAGCTCAGCGGTAGTTTTTGCGTATATAAAAAGTATGCTATATAAAGGGTTAGTTTCTGTTAGTAATTCTAAAAAATCATCTGTTATTTTCATAAAATATATTATACACCATTTTTTATAGTTTGTCATTCTTTATAACTTTGTTAATAATTTTGAAAAATCGCTATTTATGAGAGCCATAAAAATTGTGGATAATGTTAATAACTATGTTGATAAAAGCCCATCACCGATTTTATAAACATCCGTTGCCCCCATAGTTATTAACAATGAATTTTCTAAAACTTTTTTATTCCAAATTTCTAGAAAATCTTCTTCAGAGCTGACATAAGTGCTATTAGGCGTTATATTTACTATGTTTTCAGAGTATATATTATAAATATTTTCTTCTCTTGCGGCGTAAATAGGTAAAATAAATGTGTGGTCTGCTTTTTCAAATGCTGTGGAAAACTCTTTTAAAAAGCTGCTCGTTCTACTGTACGTGTGGGGTTGGTATAACACATATATTTTTTTATCCACATATTTTTCTTTTATAGCTTTTAATGTCGGTATAATTTCATTTGGGTGGTGTGCGTAATCATCTATAATTATTAGCCCATCTTTAGTTTCTCCTTTCAGTTCAAGCCGCCTTTTAGGTGCTTTATAAGTTTTTATACTTTCTTTAGCTAGTTCTAAATCTAACCCTAGTATTTTTATAACTTCTAATGCACAGCACCAATTATGTTTATTATGCTCGCCTAAAAGCTCTAGATCTTTTGATATATACACATTGCTTCCCCATATTACTTGTTTTGCTCCATTTGCAAATTTTAAAAATGCATTTTGTAGCTCTTCGGGTGTTTTGTAATAATCTGTATGGTCGTAATCTGTGTTTAGTATAAGTGCTATTTTAGGAAAAAATGAAAGAAAGCTTCCTGCATATTCACAAGCTTCTGTAACAAAATAATTAGAGTTTCCTAAAAGAAAGTTTCCGCCTATCGATTCTAAATGTGCACCAATGCTTATAGTAGGTGAAACTCCTATGTATGTTAGCATATGGGCAAGCATTGCGGTTGTAGTAGTTTTTCCGTGTGTTCCTGCTATACAAATGCTATTTTCAAATGCTGAAATTATAATTCCTAGAAGCTCGGCACGCTTCATTAAAGGAATATTTTTATCTTTTGCGTATTTAAATTCTTCATTGGTTTCTTTAATAGCGGCTGTATACACTATTAATTTTGTTTCTTTAGGTATATTTTCGCTAGAATGCCCTTTTTTTACTTCTATCCCTAAAGATTTTAGTTTTTTAGTCGTTTCGGTTTCGTCTCTATCACTGCCTGTAATTAAATGCCCCATATCGTTTAATATAGTTGCAATTCCGCTCATACTAACGCCGCCTATACCTATGAAGTGTATGTTTTTGGGTAAATTTATTTTTTTCATAAAACCTCTTCCCCTCTATCTTTTATAAAATCAAAAAATCTTAATTTTTCAGAGGGTTTAATTTTTAATAATTTTTTGTTCTCATCTTGTGAGGTTAGAAAACTCATTAACTTATTATACCACGTTAAAATAATTATTTCCACTGTTAATTAAAAAAAATTATGCTCTGCCGCAGGTGTTTAAAAAGTTTGATAATTTTTAAGCAGCCTAGTTTAAGGTTTTAATTTGTTAAAATTATAAATTAATTATTTTAGCCCCACCGCAGGTGTTTAAAAAGTTTGATAATTTTTAAGCAGCTTAGTTCAAAGTTTGAATTTGTTAAAATTATAAATTAATTATTTTATTAATTATTTTATCCCCACCTCAGGTGGTTTAAAAAATGCTTGACAAATTTACTAAAATGCTTTATAATATATACATCATATTAAGGTGTTTGAGAAAACACCTTTTTAGTTTGAAGAAAATGTTTTGGAAAAAACTATAAAAATCGTTTTTGAAAAAATAAATAAATAAGGTGGTGTAGTAACACATGAGAACTAAAATAACACTAGCATGTACTGAATGTAAGCAACGCAATTATTCTTTCACTAAGGACAAACGTGTTCATCCAGATAGATTAGAGTTCAAAAAATATTGCCGTTTCTGTAATTCTCACAAACCTCACAGAGAGACAAGGTAGGTATTACTATGGCTGATAAACCAGAAACGAAAGAGTTAAAAAAGAAAAATACTATTTCAGATTTTAAAGGTGAATTCAAGCAAATTAAGTGGCCAACTAAAAAAGAGCTCAGAAAACAAGTTGTTACAGTTATTATAACTTGTATTATAGTTACAGTTATGATATTCATTATGGATTATACTATCTCTTTTGCATTAGATGGCGTAGGAAGAGCTGTCGGCATAGAAGAATTTAACATAATGAATATGTTTGATTTTGGAGACTTTAACTTTGATGATATGATTTTCGATGAAGCAGACTTTGGCGATGATATGGGAATTGAAATAATTGATTTAGAAGAATTGCCTTATGAATATGATATTGAAGATATAGACTTAATTGAAACAGAAGAATTAGAAGAAGAATTACCAGGCGACGGTGAATAGAATGAATGAGCCTATGTGGTATGTTGTTCATACTTATTCAGGTTATGAAAATAAAGTTAAAGCTAACATAGAAAAGATTGTTGAAAATAGAGGGTTAGAAGAAGAAATTCTTGAAATAGTCGTTCCTATTGAAGATGTAGTTGAAGTTAAGAATGGAAAAAAAAGAACTGTTAGCCGAAAAGTGTTTCCTGGTTATGTGCTTCTTAAAATGATAATGAATGATGATACTTGGTTCGTTGTTAGAAACACTAGGGGAGTAACAAGTTTCGTTGGGCCTGGTTCTAAGCCTGTTCCTTTAACCGAAAGCGAAGCTAAGGCAATGGGAATAGGTATGAGTTTAAGCAGAATAAATATAGACTTTGAAATTGGAGACAGTGTGAGAGTTATATCTGGTCCATTTGAAGAATCTATAGGAATTATTAAAGAAATTTTGGAATCTAAAAATTCTATAATAGCAAATTTCAGTGTTTTTGGGCGTGAAACTGCTGTAGAGCTTGAATTTGAGCAAGTAGTTAAATTATAAAACTTTTTAACTTGAATGATTGTAAACCAATTTTCAAAAATTGCATAAATTTTTTGGCTTTAAATCTAGCCCTAAAAATTATAAAAAAGTGGGAGATTTGAAAATTTATAATTATAAAAAATAAAAAATCGTAAACACCACGAGGAGGAAAACAACAATGGCAAAAAAAGTAACAGGTTTGATAAAGTTGCAAATAGACGCAGGAAAAGCAACACCTGCACCACCAGTTGGCCCGGCTTTAGGGCAGCACCAAGTAAACATTATGGAGTTTACAAAAGCTTTTAATGAACGTACTGCTTCTCAAGCAGGGCTTGTAATACCAGTCGTTATTACTGTTTATCAAGATAAAAGCTTCACTTTTATTACGAAAACACCACCAGCTGCAGTTTTGCTTAAAAAAGCGGCTAAAATAGATAAAGCTTCTGGCAACTCTGTTAAAGAAAAAGTAGCTACTATCTCTCGTGCTGAAGTTGAAAAAATAGCACAAACAAAAATGGAAGATTTAAATGCTGCAAATTTAGAAACAGCAACAAGTATGATAGCCGGAACAGCAAGAAGCATGGGTATAGTTATTCAAGATTAATTACTTGCTAGAATTGAAGTTTAGTTTTTAAACAAATAATAAGTGGGAGTTTTTATTTATAGAATTTTCTGTAAATTAAATTTAGGCAAGGAGACAGGTGAAAGAGGAAGTTTACTTTTGTAAATGACCGAAAGAGACTGGCTTTTTAACGCAGTATAAATTTATATTTTCATACATTCTAAAAACGTGAATACCACGGGAGGTTAATATGGGAAAAAAGTATTTAGAAAAGCAAAAATTAGTAGATAGAGAAAAGTTTTATGACCCAGAAGAAGGCTTAGCTCTTATACCACAAATTAGCTATGCAAAGTTTGATGAAACAGTTGAAGCACATATTCGCTTAGGTGTAGATGGTAGGCATGCAGACCAGCAAATTCGTGGTGCTGTAGTTTTGCCACATGGCACAGGTAGAAAACAGCGTGTTTTAGTTTTTGCTAAAGCAGATAAAGCTAAGGAAGCAGAGGAAGCAGGTGCAGACTATGTTGGTGCTGAAGAATTAGTCTCAAAAATTCAAAATGAAAACTGGTTTGAATTTGATGTAATAGTTGCAACGCCAGATATGATGGGTCTTGTTGGTCGTTTGGGTAAGGTGCTTGGGCCAAAAGGTTTAATGCCAAACCCTAAAGCAGGAACTGTTTCAGCAGATGTTAAAAAAGCAGTTGCAGATATTAAAGCCGGTAAAATAGAATACCGTTTAGATAAAAATAATATAGTACACGTGCCACTTGGTAAAGTTAGCTTTGGTGCAGAAAAGTTAAAAGAAAATTTTGAAACTTTAATGAGAACTATAGTTAAAGCTAAGCCGTCGGCTGCTAAAGGTGCTTATTTAAAAAGCATTAGCATTTCAACTACTATGAGCCCGGGTGTTAGATTAAACACAGCTAAAATTAGTGATTAAATAAGATGAATACCCTAAGAAAGTAGGTCTAAAAATAAATCCTGCCGAGGGAATGTTTAGTTTTTTATAAAAACGCATTCTTTTGGTAGAATGCGTTTTTATTATTTATTTAATCACAAAAAATATAGGAGGTAAAAGAATGCCAAAACAAGCTACAATTGATAAAAAGCAAGCATTAGTTAATGAAGTTAAAGAAAAATTAGACCGTGCTGTTTCTATCGTTCTTGTAGATGCAAGAGGAATAAAAGTTGATGAAGATACAGTTCTTCGTAAAAAATTCCGTGAAGCTGGTGCAGATTATAAAGTTTATAAAAACTCTATATTAGAGCGTGCAGTTGAGGGTACACCTTTTGAAGGCTTAAAAGAACACCTTAAAGGGCCTTCAGCAATAGCTATAAGCTATGAAGATGCAACAGCTACAGCTGCAATCATCGATAAAGAAAAAAAGACAGTAGAAGCTTTAGAGTTTAAGGCAGGCTTTATAGACGGTGTATTGTATGACGCCGAAGGAATAGCTGCAATAGCAAGTATTCCACCAAAAGAAGAGCTTCTTTCAAAGCTGCTCGGTTCTTTCCAATCACCAATGGGCAATTTCGCAAGAGTTATTGACCAAATAGCAAAAAACAAAACAGAATAGTTACTGTTTTGTGGTTAATAAAAAATGAAAATTAAAACGAGGAGAAAATAAAAATGGCAAAATTAAGTATTGATGAAATAATTGAAGCAGTAAAAGAATTGACTGTTTTAGAGTTAAACGATTTAGTGAAAAAAGCCGAAGAAGAGTTCGGAGTTAGTGCGGCGGCAGGCGTTGTTGTAGCAGCAGGCGGTGCGGCAGCAGGCGGTGCAGAAGAAAAAACAGAATTTGATGTTGAATTAGCAGAAGCAGGAAGCGAAAAAGTTAAAGTTATTAAAGCGGTTCGTGAAATAACTGGCTTGGGCTTAAAAGAAGCTAAGGATGCAGTAGATGGTGCACCAAAAGTAATAAAAGAGGGTGTTTCAAAAGAAGAAGCAGACTCTATTAAAGCTAAGCTTGAAGAAGTTGGTGCTAAGGTGAACCTTAAGTAATAAGTTTTTAAAAGCACAAAATAAAAAAAGCACTTAGAACAAATTTCTTAAGTGCTTTTTTTAATTTACATAAACAGCTAACTAATAGTTACAGCTAATGCTTTGTTTTATAACTGTAAGCAGTTAAATAATATTTTATTATGTTTTTTCATATTTTAAAACGGTACTTTTTCCATCAAACCCAGTGTGGCTATTTTCAAAAATATCTCTAGCGTTCTCTATAAAATCTTCTGGGTTAGAAAGGGAGGGGCTATAGTGTGTTAGCCATAATTCTTTTACATTAGCTTTTTTAGCTAAGTGTGCAGCTTCTGAAAATAGCATATGCTTATATTCTTTTGCTTTTTCTAATTTATCATCATCAGCGTAAATTCCCTCACAAATAAAAAGGTCCGCATATTCTGCAAATTGTACAATCTCTTCTATTGGTCTTGTGTCTGTACAAAAAACTATTTTAAAGCCTTTTCTTGGAGTTCCCAAAACCATATTTGGTGTATATCTTTTTTCTTCATGTATAATTTCATTACCTTTTTGTAACTCAGAATAAAATTGTTTAGGAATGTTTAAAGCTTTTGCAAGTTCTATATCAAACTTGCCTTGTCTATGTGTTTCAATTTTGTAAGCAAGGCAAGGCACTCTATGTTCTAATAGCAAACTTTTTATAGTTAGTTCTCCTATTGTTATACTATTTTCTTCACTTTCAATCTCTAAATATTTTATAGGGAATGATAACCCCCTTGCTATAATTAGCAAACTTTCAACTATTTTTTTTAAACCAACAGGCCCAGCTATAATTAGTTCTTCTTCTCTTCCAGAATGATTAATAGCATGAAGAAGACCAGGCAAGCCGGAAACATGGTCTGCATGGAAGTGGGTAATACAAATAACATCTATTGATTTAAACCCCCACCCTATTTTTTGTAGACTAATTTGAGTTCCCTCACCACAGTCAAAAAGAATATTTTTAGTTTTGAAGCGGCATATCATAGAAGAAAGGTGCCTGTCTTTTAAAGGCATCATACCGCCTGTTCCAACTAGTGTAACTTCAAACATTATTGAGAACCTACAACTTTCACAAACTTACCGTTTTTTTGTAAGCTTTCAATAGTTTCAGCTCCGCAATAAACCATGCTCGCTTTTAAGCCTTTTAAAACTTCTGAAACTACAAACTTAACTGCTCCTTTAAATGCAATTCTTCCCTCTTGCATTTCCACATCTGTTTCTGTTTTAACTAACTCACTTCCTAATACTCTATGCGGGCTGCTTCTATATTTTTTATATTTAACGCCTTGGAATAGTTCAACTCCGCCTGGGCATTCATCACACCCTGCTAAGAAAGACCCCATAACTACAGCAGAAGCCCCAGCGGCTATAGCCTTTGCAATATCTCCATTTTGTTTTATTCCGCCATCAGCGATTACTGCAATTCCGTATTTTTTAGCAATATTTTGGCACTCTATAGTAGCTGTAATTTGCGGCATTCCAACTCCAGATATAGCCGAAGTTACACTCATAGAACCTGGGCCAATGCCTACTCTTAAAACGTCTGCTCCAGCTTCAATTAAATCTTTAGCGGCTTCTTTTGTGCAAATATTGCCTGAAATTATAGGCAAGCTTGGAAATTTTTCTTTTATCTCTTTTATTGCGTTAATCGCAGATTCTGTGTGCCCGTGTGGCGTGTCTATAGCTATAATGTCTACATGGCATTGATTTAAAGCTTCTATACGCTCTATCATATCTTCTTCAATTTTAACAGCTGCACCAACAAAAAGCCTGCCATCTCTATCTTTTGCTGAATATGGGTATTCTATAGATTTTGAAATATCTTTAGTTGTAATTAAACCTTTTAAGTCTCCATTTTCGTCTACTATTGGCAGCTTTTCAATTTTATGTTTCGTTAAAATCTCTCTTGCTTCTTCTAAAGAGATTCCTTCATGGGCGGTTATTAAATTTTCACGAGTCATCACTTCATAAACTTTTTTGCTTAAGTTATTTTCAAAACGTAAATCACGGTTTGTAATAATGCCAACAAGTTTATCATATTCAGTAATAGGAATTCCTGAAATTCTATAGTTTGCCATTAAATTTAATACATCTGAAATATAGTGGTTTGGGCTTAAAGAAATTGGATTTTTAATTATTCCAAATTCAGAGCGTTTCACTTTGTCCACTTCGGTTTGCTGCTCTCTTATAGTTAAGTTGCTATGAATAATTCCAAGCCCGCCTTGCCTTGCAATTGCAATTGCCATTCTAGCTTCTGTAACCGTGTCCATAGGG
>WRFW01000197.1 GCA_009787435.1 Defluviitaleaceae bacterium | reverse complement strand
TAGTGCATATTGATATAGACTTAGTTTTATACGAGGGCGTTTGGAGGCAAGCAGACGAGCGAAAGACTTTTTTACAACCGTATAACGTATGCCGTTTTGAAGAAATTCATAACTTTAGAGACCCTATAGATTGTGCTGATTGTTGCCTTTCTTGTTTGCCTACTGCTGACCCTTGCCCAAACTGTTTGAGTGATTGTGAATTTTTAAATAGAGAAAATTCTCTTTGTGAAATGGGAACAAACGCTATTAGAGACTTTTATAATCAATGCGATGATTCTTTTAGAATTATTCATAATTGTGAAGCAGGCTTTAATATTTGGGGCGAAGAAAGAATGCTAGGGCATAGGCTTTGCAAAGCAGACTTATGCAATCATTTAATTGCAGGGGAATTTTATAGCGAAACTTTGCTAGATAGCCGAAATGTAACAATTACGCTACTCGGTGCTTTTGAAAACCCAAATATTACAATAAACGGCAACACTATGAAGATTAAAGGTGATTTTAATGGGCGGTTAACTTTGTACCCAAATGGCGATATGTTTTATGAACCAGAGGGTTGTTGCCCTGAAAAAAATGAGATTGATAAGGAAGAGGGCTGTTGTCCTGAAAAAAATGAGATTGATGAGGAAGAGGACTGTTGCTCTACAAAAAATAATACTATTCCTATAGATAGGCTTATAATACGAGATGGAAACACTTTTGGCTTTACTGTGCGAAATGGTATGAACCAAGTTTTAGTGGAAGCAAATAATTATTGCGACCCCGCTTGTATTTTTATTAGAGAAGATAGGATAACGATATAAAAGCTTAAATTAAGTAGAGAGGAGTTTTAAAATGGACGATACGAAAAAAATGGATAGCTTAAATGATGAAATGGCTTCTATTAAGGGAATTCAGGAAAAGAAAATGGAAGTTATTAGAGATATTCAAACAGAAATAGCAATGTTAGATGATATTAAAAGCCAAATAACGGCTTTATCAACAGTTCCAATTAGCTCTTGTGAACCTCCTAATGAACCACCTGCTCAATCCCTTAGCCAGCTTCGCCAACCTCCAACAGAAGCCATGACAAGACCAGAAAGAGAACAAGACCGAGTTCAAAATAGCGTTCAAAGCAGTAAAATTAGTTTTTGCAACTCTTGTGATGAAATAGCGGAACATGCACCTAGACTTTATATTCGTGGGATAACTTCAGAAGAGTGTATGGCATTATTTAATAATCATGGTTTAAATATTAATAGTGCTGAAACAAATTGTGTTGCACTCCAAAATTTAGTTGATTGTTTAATTGGTCAACATGGCACAAAGCTTCAAATAACAAATCTTTGTGATATTAGAGACTGGTTAAGAGAATTAATGGACAATCTTTGGAATGTAAAATCTGCTTTAGTTTGTGATAGTTGCGGGCAATGGGAGCAAGTAAGGCTTTTATGGGTTGAAGTTAGGGCTATTTGGCAACAAATTCGTGATATCTGGCAAGAATTAAACAGGATATCAACTGAGATTTTAGAGTTTATTGAATGCGTAAGGCAAGAACTTCTTAATCAAATTAATTTAATTTGGGAAGAAATACGCATAATTATCCGTAGAATTGAAGATATAGAAGACGCATTAAGAAGTTTACTTACAGGAAGTTCTGTTTTGCTTCAAGAGGGTAGAGATTATCATTTAGTATACTTAAATGGTTTTTTACCTATGCAAGCACCAGAACAAAACCATGAGGGTATACAATTACGGGCAGTAACAAACCCTTTTAGCACTCAAATAAGATTACGTGCAAATAGTGCTTCGGGAAATATAAATGCTTTGAGGCATGGAAATCCTCAAAATATGGTTCGTGTAGGAAGTCAAATTGGAGCTGCTAATAATCCAGACGCTTGGATGTTTTCAATTGGTTTTCTCGGAGATTATGCACATTTAAACACAGAGAGTTTAACCAATTCTGAAAGAAATTTAGGTGTATGGGATATTAATCCAAGGTCTGCTCGTGCTACTTGGGATTATGGTAATTGGCATGTTGCTTTAGGCAGATTGCCTTCAGAGGGAAATTATAGAATTATTATGGCTCCTACAGGTCCTATTAATGGTTTATTTGGTCAAGGTAGTAGAGTTTTTGGAGATTATCCAACCGTTACTGATGCTCCAAGAATAAGAGTTTCAAGAGACTTTATGTGGTTAAATGTTTAAGGGGGGTTCGTATGATAAAATACACAGATTACAATGATTTATTAGAGTTGAAAAAAAGTGGTGATTTAAAAGGGTTAAATCATATTGTTTACGACTTTGAAAGGGATGAACTTTTTTATACAACAGATTTGAATGAAGTTGATTATAGAAATCATTATATTATAATGTCTGTGCCAGAGTTGAACTTAGAAAATCAAGAGAATTTGATTAATATAGTTCTTGAAGCAAAGAGAGCTAGAATGAGGGCAGAAAAAGAAGCTATTCCTACTGGTGAATAATTATGCTATACTTTGAAATTTATAGAAATAAAAAACTTCTTCGCCGTGGCACTTCTTCTTTAAACCCCCTTTCATTTTCAAATGAATTAATGTTTGTCCCTACCCTCCAACTAGATTTGCCAATAGACTATTTAACGTACAGAGATGAGCAAGGCAACCGCCGAAAAATAATAGGGCGTGAAGAAATAAAAGTTTTCATAAACGACAAACTTTTTCACGGAATTATAACATCAATAGAGTTAAATAAAATCGCCGAAACGATTACTTTAACACTTCACCACATAATTTACGAATGGGTAAACCGCCAGTTAACGACTAACCTTGCAATTAAAAATAAGAAAATAAGCTACTTATACGATGAATTTACTTTTGATTTAACAGAAATTCCAGTGTTTAAATTTTCTACAGACTGGCAAATAATTTACGGCGAAGATGAAAAAGGCGAAAACATTGGCAATCGTGAAATTGAATACGTATATAGTCGCCAAAATTTATTAGACGCATTAAATAAAACTTGCGAACTTACACCAGATTTATTTTGGCGAGTAAATTTTCAACCGTTATTTTTAAAAAATATACAATCTAACGACGATGCCGAAAATGAAAATGCCCCAAATAGCCGAATATTAGAAATAGGCACTTTTGGCAAGAAAAAAAACTACATAATATCTACTCAGCCAAATGGAACATACAACATTCAAATGATAAGCGAGCCACGTATTATTCACCATTTTGACCACGTAGTAAATGTTGCTATCGTGTACGGTGAAAAATCAGACAGCGGGATGACGAGCGTAACACTTAGAGATATTTTTGAAAGTGCAAACCGAAAAAATAAAAAAAGCCAAAACAGAGATTCAGAAACCGAAGATGAAACACCGAACTTGCAAAATCCAGATTTTCCGGTTTTCATTATAAAAGAGCAAGCAAACAACGAACGCCACTATAAGTGTATAGATTATACAGAGCTTGCCCCAAACGCTTATTTTGAATATGCCGTTTTAGACCGTGAAAGCATTAAGCTTGAAGCAGGGCAAATAATTGAGGGTTCATTTTCCTTTAACGACCTTTCACCTTTTAGCGTCCCCTCAGATGAAGACCCAAACGAAGATGGAACTACAGAAGAAAGAAGAGCGGAAATTCTCGAAAGTAACTATGTAAACAACCGAGACCGTATAAAATCGGCACAAATAGTTTATGATAGTGCGGTTCGCCGTTTAAAGCAATCTCGGCGTTATTATCAAATAGAAATAGACGTTTCAAAATTACCAATAGATTTAAACGTTGGCGACCGAATCCGCTTTATTTATGATAATCAAATGTTAGCCCTTTCAGAATGTACAAACTATATGAAAAAAGTTTTGCAAAAAGATGATTGGTATTATATCACAAAAATTGATTATTCTATAGACTCTAGTGGCATAGAGCATAGCACGCTAACGCTAGAAAAATATTTAAGAATAGGCAGAGAAAGCAGTTTAAAATAACTGGTGTTAGCAAAAATAAGTTTAGACAAGGAAAACAATGAGGGGTTGAGGGAGTTTACTTTAGTAAATGACCGAAACACCGAAGCGGTTTGACGAAGTATTAACTTATTTTTGCAACACCAAAAAGGGGGTGAAATTATACATGATAACCTTTGAAAGTGCAATAAACCGCCTTGCAGAACGCCTTTCAGACCGTTCCGCTGAAAATAGCCGTGTGCAGTTGCAAAGGCGAAACCAAGTTGTAGATATTTACGGGCAAGAATTTACTAGGCAAGGGGAGAAAAAAGTACCCGCTTCTTTCTACATATCTATTAGCCCCGATTTAATTTATTTTGAACGATTTGAATTTAAAGTAATTATTGAGGGGCTTAGAATTCCAATTGGTGGTTTAGTTAGTGATAATAATCAATCTATTGGAGAGGGAATTATTCAGACTAGCCGAGCATTAGTTAATGTTAAGCCAGAAGGTCTTCGTATTAATCCTAGTCAAATTTCTACAGGTGAAAGCAAAGCAAATATTACTATAGGTGGCAATACAGAAGAACAACCACCAGAAGATGAAGACGAACAAGAAGTAGATGCCGAAATAGTTCCGCTCGGTGCTAATGAAAGTTTGCCTCAAATCTCACAAACACCACATACCCACACAATAGATATTGGAAGCCTTGAAATTATTTCTGAAAGCCAACCTATGTTGCCGCCTAATACACATTCCCATAAAACAGAGCCTCACTACCACACAATAGAAATGACCGCCGGTGTATCTGAAATAGCCCCCTCTGCAACAAGCTTTTCAATGTGGGTTTGGATTGAAGATATTCCAGAAATTGAAGATATAACTGGTTTAATTGAAAGAAGAAGACCCGGGCGGGCTGGCTCATCAGGTAATACGCAAACTGCATCAAATAGGCTTCCTGCAATGCATTTGCGTGTTAATTTAACACCTTATTTTAAAGCACAGTTTCCAAACAACAATACTTCATCCCAAACTTTTAGCGGAAGATGGTTAGACGGGGAAGGTATATTCCCAACCGAAGCTTTATATAGCCCGCCTATTGGCGATGATAATACATCTCAATCCGCTTCAGGCGTTGCAAGCTTAGAAGCGTTTGACTTGCTAGAAGCAGTAGCCTATATGGACGATAGAATAAGGGAAAAAATCTTAAAGCCAGGCTATAAAAGGTTCGATATAGAGGGAGACGGTGCTTTTACAGCAACTCTAGTTAACTACTTAAAATATTCACACGTGAACAGGTGATTTTATGAACAAATATGAAACTAAGCTTCTTCGTCTGCATGCCCATTTAGAAAAATGTCCCGCAGACTATCAAGCAGTAATTAGCTTTTACAAGCTTCGCAGTGAACTTATTTTTTATCGAAGAGAGCTTTGCCGTATTGAAATGAAGCGTGAAATCGCAAGACAAAAAAACCAAATAACAGGAGGGCAATAATTATGAAAAACATACACGCAACAGACGGCATGTCAGAAGATATTATTAGAAGCTTTGTGCAGCTAGCGACGCTTGAAATGCATATGAAAACACTTCTTGAAAAGCGTGTTTCAGAGCTTGAAAATGGCATGTTAGAAGAAACAGAAATTGAACAGCAAATTGAAACTATTACAGCTCTTGAAACAGATTTGCACGCCATTGCAGACATTCGCAGAGGAGATATGCTTTATTTATATGAAATGTATGGCAGTGTCGGTGATAAAGAGCAGTGGTGTAGCGTAAAACACCTAGCCATAGCAATGATGACTTCTTTTGAAGCTTGGCAAGCAAGCAAACAAGACGATTACTTATTAATGACAGCACTTAAGAAAAACCGCTATTTTATTAAAGCGCTCTCTACATTTCTAGGCGTTGAACTCACAGAATGTGCCGCTTGCTTCGCCGATATTTTGAAAATAAATGAGGAATATTAATATTAGGAGGAATTATGAGACCAGCAATATGCAATAGCAATAGCCGTGTGCCTGTTATGCCCGATAATTGTTGCCAAGGGGGCGATTGTAACTGCCCCCCTGGGCCACAAGGTGAGAGGGGGCCACAAGGAATACAAGGCCCGCCAGGTGTGCAAGGTCAAACTGGAGCAACAGGCCCTATGGGTGAACGAGGCATACAGGGCGAACGAGGACCCCAAGGCGAAAGGGGCGAAAGGGGCATACAGGGCGAACGAGGACCCCAAGGCGAAAGGGGCGAAAGGGGCATACAGGGCGAACGAGGACCCCAAGGCGAGCAAGGACCCCAAGGCGAAAGGGGCGAACAAGGCCCGCCAGGGGAAAATATTTATCCTAGGTTTATAGCAGGCAGAGGAATTCAGCTTCAAAATAATGAAGACGGCACAACGACAATTTCAGTAATACCAGAGGGTGGCACAAGTGGTAATAGTGGCGTGCGTTATGTGCTTACTCATGAAGTTGGTATTGCTAACAATGCAGATGGTGGCAATATTATGTTAGACGGCTATGAGTTTTTCCAATTGTCAACTGGAAGTCAAAATTGGCACATACGTGTTAGAAACCACCGTTCAAATAATGTTATATTAAATTGGCAATCTACTCACCATTGGGGTTCTGCTCAGCAGAGGGGTTCGGCTACTTTAAATGTATCACCAAATTTTGCAACAGGCAATTTAAATCCTAATATTTCTGGTGTCGGTTTCAGTTCAACACCTATGCAAAGGCAAATTTGGTGGATTGCAATTAGTGATGCAGTAGCTCAAACAGTAGATGTTTATGAGATTGTTTCCACTTTTAGCCGGACTGGTCAGCAAACTTTAACGACTACTATACAAAAAATGAACTGAGAAATAAGTTAGTTAACATTATGCTAAATATATTAAGTCTTTAGGTGTGAGAAAAATTATATTTTTTCACACCTATTTTTCTTTCGCTTTCCCCTATTTTATCTATCTTAATCTCTATCGCATTTGAAGGTATTAAGCTTTTAATATTCTCGCCCCATTCTATTAAGCAAATATGCCCCTCTTTACCGAAATATTCATCTAAGTCTAAATCAATCGCTGCTTCTTCATCAATTCTATAAAAATCAAAATGATTGAGAACACCTCTTTCATATTCATACATATTGTGTATGTTGAAAGTTGGGCTTGTTATATCTTCTTTTATTCCTAACCCTTTTGCGAAGCCTTTTGCGAAATGAGTTTTGCCGGCTGCCATCTCTCCATTTAAGCAAAAAACAGTTCCGCTTTTAGCATTTTTAGCTATATCCATTGCCAATTCTATAGTTTCATCAGCACTTTTCGTTATAAAAGTTTGCTTGTTTAAAAAATTTTCCATAAACTTAGTATAGCAAGATTTATTTAAAATGTCTATAGTAAAGCTTGGGCATTATTAAAAAACACTTGAAATATTCCTTGAAATGTGTTAAACTAATTGGGTATCTCTAAAAACTCCCTTTGGTCGTTTTTAGCTCACCCAAGATAGCCCAAAGAACGGGCTATCTTTAACGTACCTTTCTAAAAACTTGGCAGTTTTTAGAGGCACTCAATTCTTTGAGATATTGAAATTGAGGAACTATATTTATGAAAATAATGAGCATATTCGGAACAAGGCCGGAAGCTATAAAAATGGCACCTTTAATAAAACTGCTTGAAAAAGAAAAGGGGATTAATTCCATTGTAGTCGTTACTGGTCAACACCGCACTCAGTTAGACCAAGTTTTACATATTTTTAACATTTCGCCAAATTATGATTTAAACATAATGAAAAAAGGGCAAACTCTTGAAAGCATTACAAATCTAGTTTTAACTACCTTAGACCCTATACTAAAATTAGAAAAGCCTAATATTGTATTAGTCCATGGGGATACTACTACTAGTTTTGCAGCGGCGCTTTCAGCTTTTTATAACCAAATACCTATTGGGCATGTTGAAGCAGGGCTTCGCACATATAATAAATATTCCCCTTTTCCAGAAGAAGCAAATAGAAAATTAATAAGTGCCTTGGCAGACTTTCATTTCGCCCCAACTAATCTATCTTGCGAAAATTTACTAAAAGAAAATATCAAAAAAGAAAATATTAAAGTAACAGGCAACACCGCATTAGACACCTTTGAATATACACTTTCAAAAAACCATACGTTTAATGAACCGATAAATATAGACGAAACTAAAAAAACTATACTTCTAACTGCCCATAGGCGTGAAAATCTAGGAAAGCCGCTTTCTAATATTTGCGAAGCAGTTTTGCAAATATTAGAAGACTTTGAAGACGTTCACTTCGTTTTTCCTATGCATTTAAACCCGAGTGTTAGAGAAATAATTTTAAAACACTTAGCAGGTAATAAAAGAATAACGCTTACAGAACCGCTAGATATTTTAGATATGCACAATTTACTAAGCAAATGTTACTTATGCGTTACGGATTCTGGTGGCCTCCAAGAAGAAGCGCCGCATTTAAATGTGCCTGTTGTAGTGCTTAGGGAAGTAACAGAAAGGCCAGAGGGCATAGGCAAAACGCTTATTTTAGCAGGCACAGAAAAAGAAAATATAGTTAACACAATTAAAAAGCTTTTAACCGACAACTCTCTTTATGAAAAGATGGCTAAAGAACCAAATCCTTTTGGAGACGGCAAAGCTTCTTCAAGAATTTTGGAGGCATTAAATGCAAGAAAATGAAGCACCCGAAAATGAAGAAGAAAGCAAAGAGACTAAAAAGAAATCAAAAATGCCGCTTAATAGCTTCGCTTTAGTAACTCAAATTGCTATAAATATAATAGCAAATCTAGCAGTCGCATTTTTGCTAGGCTACTTTATAGATAACTTTCTAGGCACCATGCCTATATTTTTGCTCATCTTCATTTTTCTAGGTATAGGTTCCGCTATGATGAGTATATATCACACCGTCAACAAATATTTTTAAGTGTGGTGAAACTCTGTTAATACTGCGTCAAGTAGTCAGCTGATTTCGGTCATGTACTAGAGTACACTCCCTCAATCCCCTGCCAACTTTCCTTGTCTAAACAGAGTTTCCCGCCCACTTAGTAACTTATTTTGAGGATATTTATGAGCAAGAATGAAAATTATTTGCTTCACTTTAATATTTTAGAGATTGCTAGAATTGAAAATATATCAGCAGAGCGAAAGCTTGAAATGATTGTTAATTTAGTAGCCACTTTTAAGCGGTAATGAAAAAATATAGAAAGGCATTATTATGAAACTACCCAAATTCACAATAAAAATGATTCAAATAGGAAGCTTGCTTTCAGCTCTAGGAATAGGCTTTTATGCGGTTATAAGGCCTTTATATATTTTGCCTTTCTTTTTAGGTGTTTTAATAGGCTTAGTAGTTTCTATTTTAAGAGTTGTTCTTCTTGCAAAATCGGCTGAAAAATCGCTTAACTTTGAAAACCCTAAAAGGGCAGGGTTAAGTATGCAGCTAAGCAGCGTTTTTCGTTATTTTATTTTAGTCGCTGTTTTAATATTTGTTGGCATAAATCAACATATTGTGAATTTTTGGGGCGTTATTTATAGCGTTCTAGCTTTTCAAATATCGATTTATTTATCAAACATTACTTTTAGGAGGGGGTGATTTTATATGGCTCAATTTGAAGTTAAAATGGTTATATCTTCTTATTTGAAAATTGCAGAAGATGAGAAAAAAACTGCCGATGAAAAACTAGCAATTTTAATAGAACTTTTTAAAGAAGCTAAAGAAGACTTAGGAAAGCAAAAGGGGTGATTAAATGGGTATGACAGACGGGCAATTTAAGCACTTAATGAGAACTGAAAAGACCCTTTTAGAACATGCGAAAGAACAAGAAACGAAAGAAGAAGTTTTGGCAATTATAGACGTAATACTTAGAAACATCGAAAAAACTTTAGAAGATTAATAACCCTCGGTATTCTTAAAAATAAGTTCAGACAAGGAAAACAATGATAAGCTGAGGGAGTGTACATTAGTACATGACCGAAGCTTTGAAGCAGTTTGACGAAGTATTAACTTATTTTTAAAATACCGCGAAAGGAGGTGATAACCATGAATTTAGACAACCGGGCGTTTTTCACAATAGACGTTTTTACAGACTTTTTAGAAGGCGGCATTTGGATTACTGAAACACACATAAACACTTGGATAATAATGCTCATTATGATAATCTTAGCACTCATCATAAGAAGAAAATTAACGAAAACAGACACTCCTACAGGCATTCAAAATGTTATTGAATTAATAGTAGATATGTTTGATAAGTTTATTATTTCTAATCTGGGCGAAAAAAATCGAAAATATGGCAATTGGTTTTTCGGTGTATTCACTTTTTTAATATTTGCAAACTTTTCCGGGCTTATCGGTTTAAGACCGCCAACAGCAGATATTACAATGACTCTAGCTCTATCAATGTCTACCTTTTTTATTATTCATATAGGCGGTTTTATGTATAATCCAAAAGGGTATGCAAAAAGCTTTTTAGAACCATTTTTCGTTTTCCTGCCGATGAATATTATCGGTGAACTGGCAGTGCCTGTTTCCTTAGGCTTGCGTTTATTTGGAAATATACTTTCTGGTATGATAATACTAAGTATTATATACTATATAGTTCCCTGGTTTTTAGCAATAGGCTGGCCTGCACTGCTTCACGCTTATTTTGACGTTTTTGCAGGTTTAATACAAGCTTTTATATTCACAGTGCTAAGCTTAACTTTTATTTCTGGAAAGTTGATAGAAAAAGAAGCTTAGGCAACTTATTTAAAAAAATTAAAAAAACAACATTTAGGAGGTTCCAAAATGGAATATTATGTTACGGCGGAAATCATCAGAATGGGTGGTTTCATATTAATGGCAACAGTTATATCTGCAGCAGCAGTTATATTTGCAGGTATGTTAGGTGCTTATGCACAAGGTATAGCAACTTCTAAAGCAGTTGAGGGAATATCTAAAAACCCAGAATCTCGTGGCGAAGTTATGTCTACTCTTATCGTTGGTTGTGCGATTACTGAAACAAACGGTATATATGCACTATTAATCTCTTTCATTTTATTATTCGTTAACCCAATATTTAACGCATTTACTGCTTGGGCAGCGTTTTAATTATAAAAAGAAACCTCGAAAACAATATTTTAAGGAGGTAACTATAAAATATGGATAGAATGTTAGGGCTTGATGCCCAAGCGTTAGTTTCTTGGGTTATCCTAATTATTAGCACTTCCATTCTCGTTTTTGCTTTGTATAAAATTTTATATGACCCAGTTCTCAAAATTTTAGATGATAGAAAAGAGCGTATAGGCAATGATATTGAAAATGCTAAAATCTCTTTAACAGACGCTAATAAAATGAAAGCAGAATATACAGAAAAAATTGAAAATGTAAAAGCTGAATGTGAAGAACTTTTAAGAGAAGCAACGCAAAAAGCAAAGTATACCGAAGAAACTATTATCGCAGAAGCTAAAATGGAAGCCGAAAGAGTTAAACAATCCGCTATGCGTGAAATAGAGCTTTCTAAGCAGAAAGCAAAAATAGAAATGCAAACTCAAATAATTGAAATATCTTCTTTAATCGCTTCGAGATACGTTGAAGATAAAATGGATGAAGCACTTCAAAATAAATTGTTAGATGAAACAATAAAAGAGCTTGGGAGTTCAACATGGCTAAGCTAAAACCTTATAGCGAGGCTTTTTTCGCCATAGCCTTAGAAAAAAATAAAATTGATGATTATGAAGCACAGGCGAATTTTATTTTAGAAGTTTATAAAAAAGACCCTAAATTAAAAACTATGCTTGAACACCCGCAAGTTACAATGAACCAAAAAAACACCGTTTTAAAAGAAGCTTTTGAAAGCAAAGTTTCTGGTGATTTTCTTTCTTTTTTCGCTTTAATTTTACGCAAAGGTAGAGAAAAGCACTTAACCGCCATATTAGAGGTTTTTTTAACTCTTTGCCTTTCTCATAGAGATACTTTAGAAGCCAAAGTGTTTTCGCCAACCGCTTTAACAAATACACAAGAAAACGCTATAAAAGAAAAGCTTATAAGCATTTCGGGCAAAAATATTTTACTTAAAACCGAATTAGACCCTTCTCTTATTGCTGGCTTAAAAGTAATAGTAGACGGCAAACTAATAGATTTAAGCGTGAAAAAAGATATTAGCAACATAAAAAAAGCTATGAAAGGAGGACATATATAGATTATGGAACTGAAACCCGAAGAAATTAGTTCTATTATAAAGGCACAAATTGCAGACTATGAAAAAAAGCTTAGCTTAGAAGCTGTCGGCACTGTTTTGCAAGTTGGAGACGGTATAGCCCGTGTATACGGCTTAACCGAAGCTATGAGTGGTGAACTTCTTGAGTTTGAAAATGGTGTCGTTGGTATGGCGCTAAACTTAGAAGAAGATAATATCGGTGTCGTTTTGCTTGGGCCAGACGATGGCATAAAAGAGGGCGACACAGTAAAAACTACTGGCAAAATTGCAACAGTGCCTGTTGGCGATGCTATGCTTGGGCGTGTAGTGAACCCGCTTGGCGAGCCGATAGATAAAAAAGGCCCTATTATTACATCACACTATATG
>WRFW01000196.1 GCA_009787435.1 Defluviitaleaceae bacterium | reverse complement strand
CATAGTGAATATTGAATTAGATAGCCATACACCGCCACCGTTTCCAGTACCAGCGTTACCACCAACACCATTACCATCACTCGGACCAGATTCTGCATGTGCTTGAAAAGTTCTATTGTTTTGGATAACTGCACCGTTTTCCATAGTCATATTAGCATTGTTAACTAAACGGACACCTTGCCTAAACATAGAGATAGTGCCGCCTATGTGGTTAAAAGTGCTATTGTCTACGAAAACTCCAGATTCATTAATAGCATTAGCTTCTGTAACGGCTCCGTTAGAACGTCTATTATTTCTGATTACATTCCCATTTAAGTTTAAAGTGGCACCGTTTTGAACACGTATACCATTCCAAACAGTTCCTGCTGCAACACCACTAGTAACATTAACGTTTATATTAGCAGTTCTACCTGCTCCGCTTATAGTTAAAGCAGGGTTTTCAGTTGCAGTTAAATTAGCACCAGATATAGTAACCGTTTGAAAATGCCCAGTAACCGGCAAAGTGCCACCACCATTTATAGCAATAGCATTTTGCAAAACTATTTCTATATGTGAACTAGCCGAAAGACTTGAAACCCTAGGGTCTGAACCGCTAAGAACCGCTCTTAATTCAGCTAGAGCACTTACAGTAATTGTTTCATCTACTGAAAAAGGAACAATGCCTACAAACAGAGGAGCTATTTCAACGATACTTTCATATTCATTGATTTCGTATTCATTTTCATAGTTTTCTAAAACTTCATTGATTTCTAAAGCTTCGCCGGCTGCTTCATCTAATGGAGCAAGTTCGTCTATGCTTTCAGATAGAGCTGATAAAGATGGGGGAAGTATATTTTCTATCTCATCAACTTCGGTTTCTTCGTATGTAGCTTGCTCGCCGCCTTGTTCTTCAATATATTGGATTAATGAGGGGGGCAGCTGGTCTTCCGTGTATTCGTCTGCACCTCCTTCGGCGGCTAAATTTGACAATGCTTGCTGTGCTATTTGGGCAAGCCCTGCACCAAATAATTGGTCTGCACCAGCTATGAACAAAATAACAGCTAACATTAAAGCTGTGGCTTTTTGCCACGGTGGTCTTTTCTTCACTTTAATCTCCTCCTTGTTTTTAGATTTGGAAGCTAGGAAAATCCTTTGAATTCCATAGGGTAGCTAATAAAGTGGTATGTCTATATTATACACCAAATTTGCTAAATTTGCAAGCCCAAAAATATCTTTTTTTTTCCGAATGTTTGGGCAACTTTTTAGGGGTGAAAGGATTGGCAAATAAAAATAGCTATCTTAATTATACAATATTCACAAAGATATTGCAGGCGGCATAGTTATTAATAAAAACAAAAAAATTATATAAATAAAACGTAATAAAAAGCCATTAAATGCAGAATCAGAAAAATCAAAAACTCGTGTGCTTTGCACACTCAAACAGTTTGCTTTTTCTTCACTAGCATTTAACGGCTTTTATGTTCTACTAGGCGTTAATTTGGGTTAGTTGATAGATGAGATATTAGCCAAATAGAAAAGGGTATTTATGAATAACTTTCTTTCTTCAAGGGTTAGGTATTGTACTCTTCTCCATGATTGAATGTGGGCTGTGTTTAAGTATGTTGATATAAAGGCATTTGATTGGTATGTGCCAGCTGCTTGCCAGTTATTTTGGGCATATCTTTCGTTTGCGTGGCGGCTTCCCCATTCTTCGGCTGTTATATATCTGCCTGGGAAGTTTACTATTGTGTTGCCTGTTGGCATGTTGCGGTATGGGTTTAAGCGGAAGTTGCCGGTTATGTTGCTTATTATGTCTGTTAGGGCACCTGTGTTGTGGCGTTCTATGAATTGTGCCCATACTGTGCCTCTTGTTAGGCTGCCGTTGTTATGGGTTGCTGAGATAGGTATTATTTGACCTACTTCAAAGTTAAATGGGAAGCTTGTTAGTGGACCTTGTTCGGTGATTATTGCAAA
This sequence comes from Defluviitaleaceae bacterium, assembly GCA_009787435.1. Taxonomy (GTDB): domain Bacteria; phylum Bacillota; class Clostridia; order Lachnospirales; family UBA5962; genus WRFW01. Next base: position 10,467 of record WRFW01000196.1, on the reverse strand, counting down.
TTTTCTATTTGCTGTGTTTGAATGGTGGGCGAAACGGTCTACTCTTTGGCTTGGTATTATGCCGGCTCTGTGGGCTAGTGGAGCAAATAAGTAGTTCATGCCGTATAGTCTATTTAGGCGATTTCTATAAAATTCACCGTCTTGAAGTGTGCCGTGGGCTGTACCAAATGTTGTTTGGGCTGTTGTACCACGCCCGTGGGAAGTTCTATGGCGGTCTGTTAGCGTGTCGTGCCCGAAGATTACTGCACCGCCTGCGTCCATAAAGTCGCTAACGGCTTGGATTATGTGCGGTTCGTTTCCCGGTCTTAATATGCCGCCGAAGTCCCATGAGCCTATGGCGATTATGTCAAAACGGTAGTTGCCTTGGTCGTCTCTTAGTAATTCTTCAATATCTACAAACTTTTTGTGGTTTGGATTTCTTGAAAGTTCATATGTTGTTACTTGTTCAAATGTTATTTTAGGGGCTCCGTATGAGTTTAGCGGGTTTAGGTTAATGTTTTTAGAAAGTCTTTGATTAGAGCCGCCTTTTCCGTTTACCCATTCTTCAAACCAACGAGCGAAAAAGTGATTTGAATTGTTATGTGGGTTTATTGTTAAAACTCTTAGGTTTGTTGATTGGATGATTTCACTTTCATCTTCTTCTTTAGGCTCTCTTGGCTGCCATACCCATGTGTCTGCCATTGTGCTACCGTCGTAATAAAGCATTAGTTCTTCTGAAGTGAAAATAAATTCACCGAGAGGGTTATCGACTGTACCAGAGCCTACATTTTGCCAGAAGCCTGTGAAAGTTTCATTGTTTGGAACGGGTGGGAGGGCAGGACTAACAGTATAATCATTCTCAATAAAATTAAAAAAGCTAAACTTAAAATTTTCGCCTAAAACGAATTCACGAAGATTATATGTGCCGTAAAAAGCATTTATCATTTCAACATAATTAACACCAATACTTTCATCAATTATATATATAGTATTAAAACTTGACAAATCTAATCTCTCTAGGGAACTTGCATTTTTAAACATTTCAGTCATGTTATAAACATTCCGAGTATCAAAACTTGATAGGTCAAGTTTTGATAAAGAGGTTGCATTTTCAAACATATTATTCATAGCAACAACGTTGCTAGTATCAAAACTTGATAAATTCACATTTTCTAAACTGCTTGTATTTTGAAACATAAAAGACATATCCGATACATTTGAAGTATCAAAGCCAGATAAATCTAAACTAGTTAGAGCAGTTGAATACATAAATAATCCATCCATAAGAAAAATTTCACTAGTATCAAAATCGGTAAAATCTAAGTTTGTTAACAACCTATGTGTATTGAAAAACATAGCTTGAATACTAGTAAGATAAGGAGAGTTTGGATTATTAATAATATTTAAATTATAAAGCCCTTCTAAACTCACAAGATTAGGAAATAAATGGGCGAATAAAAAAGATGCATCTTGAATAGTAAAGGTTTCAATAAACATAATTCTATTAAAAGGAATAGACCAAACCGCCTCACGCTTTCTAAATTCAACATAATAACTAATATCCTCGTTAGGGTCTATCGCTTCCCAGCTAATATTTAGCCAATAATTTCCAGAAAAGCTTTCTCCTACATAACCTCCTCCTACAATAAGAAAACCGCCTTCATATAATCTCAAAGGGACTTCTCCAAAAGCTGTGGCTGTAGCAATTAACCTTACGCCCTCTATGCCACCCAACATCTTTTCTGCTCCACCTAATGAATTAGGAACAAAACTTTCCCCACCCTCCTCCATTGCATAGCTTGGAACAGAACCCGCTGAAATTAATAATGCCATTGCTGCGGCTGCAAGTTTTATTTTTCTGCTGCTAAATTTGTACATTTTTATGTACCTCCTTAATTTTTTATAGTTTTGATAGCAAAAATCTATGCCAAGCTAAAGTTTGTTGAATATTTAAGTTTTTGGATTTGATAATAATCAATATTTAAAAACTCAAAATTTATTAGCTTCAAACCATTATACTACAAATTAACCAAATAATCAAGCATTTTATCAAAAAAACTTTAAATAAATCTCTGAGAATAAAGATTTTCAATTAAAAATGATAAAACCTATTAAAATAATTTTTAAACTCCTTGCAATATTAACAACATTGTAGTATACTTATTTGTATGGATTTTGAATTTTCTAAACAAGCTATTAAAGATTTAATGAAGCTAGATAAAAACACATTTGAATTAATTTTGTCTCTTTATCCCGATGATATAGCCACAAAAGATGATATAATTCAGCATGAGATATCAATGGAAGAGTATAGGAAAGGCGAAACTATAAATATAACCAATATTGATTGGTAAGTAACTCTAACATATTCATAAAATTTTTATGAATAGCACAGCTAAATAAAAAGACCATTGCAGCCGATATTTTCATATCTTGCAATGGTCTTTTTTTAGTTGTAAAATTTGATTTTATTTTTTGGATTTAGCAATTCAGCGTATTTGAGATGTATTTGGTAGGAGAGTGTCTAAATTTAAACCTTGAATTTTGGGAGCATATGTGATAAAATTATTGTATATAGAAAATAACGAACCTATAAGGATGTGATAATATGGCAGCGAAATATGATTTACAAAGCCAAGCCTTGCTTTATAGAGCGTGGTCAAAAATGTTAGAAGCAGGGCTAATTAAAGAAGTTCAAGAACAACTAAAACAAGCAGAACAAGAGCTAAGAAAAGAGACCTCTGAATGACAAACACAGATATTTTAGATGATAGCGATAATTTAAGAAAAATTAAAGAAATAACCCAAAATATAGGCTACTATTTAACAGATGAACTTCTTAGAGAACTGGCAGAAGAAGCAATGCAAGATTGGGGGGCAGAGGGTGAACAAAGTATTGCAAATGTTGCAACGCTTTTATATGATATACATTCAAAAAATTTGAAGATTGTATTTCTAAAATTTAATACTAGCCTTGAATATATTCAAAAAGTTAAAAATTTTGAAGTGAAAACGAAAAACACAACCCATAGAGGGCATACACTTTTTTGCAGCACTGCTAGTATGGAAAAAGGTGTTGCAATGTTTACTGCAAAAATGTTAAGAACTATTTTTAATGAAAAAACTAGAACATATAATTGGGAGATAGACGAAGACTCTATAATACCTCTAAAACCTTTTACAGTGCGTATAGGCAAAGATTTGCAAAGGGTTACAGATGATATGTTAGAACAGCTAAAGCCTGCTGCAAGCAAAGCTGATAACTATAATATACATAAAATAAGCAGAGTATACAATGAATATTTTGAAAAAATTTAAAAAAAGGCGAAAGAAAACGCCTTTTTTTAGTAGTTTATAATAGCTATATATAACAAAAATATTAAATAATGCCGCCTGTAGCCAAAAAGCCTATTAAGCAAAGTATAACTGTTATAATATAAAACACAGAAACTACTTTAGTTTCTTTCCAGCCGAGCTGTTCAAAATGGTGGTGGATAGGTGCCATTTTAAAAAAACGCTTTCCGCCAGTTTTCTTAAAATATAAAACTTGAATTATAACGCTTAAAACTTCTATAACATATATAAAGCCGACTATAGCTAAAAAAAGCGGCATTCTAAGAACTATAGCAACTGCCGCTATAAACCCGCCCAAAGCTAGAGACCCTGTATCTCCCATGAAAACCCTTGCGGGGTAAGTATTAAATAGAAGAAAGCCTAATAAAGAGCCGGCTGCAGCCCCTGCTATAGTAGTTATCTCACTGCCGAAGCCATAGGCGACTAATAAGAAAAATGTAGTAACTAGTGCAGTTACACCAGCGGCTAAGCCATCTAAACCGTCTGTAAAATTAACACCATTTACTGTGCCTAATATTATAAAAATTGAAGCAGGCACAAACATAAAGCCTAAGTGAAAATATTCACCATTCATAAAAGGTATATAAATGCGTGCAAAATCTTCATCTATTCTAATTAGCAAAAATAGAAAAATAGCCGAAACTATAAGCTGCAAAAGTATTTTTGGCAATGCCCGAAGCCCTAAAGAGCGTTTTTTTACTACTTTTATATAATCATCTAAAAAGCCTATTGCACCAAAACCAAGCGTTACAAACACTATTAGTCTGCCCGTTTCATTATCGCCTAGAAAAAATAAGCTGCCGACTGCAAATGCTATAATTATAACTATTCCACCCATGGTTGGCGTGCCGCTTTTTTCAAGGTGCGTTTTTGGACCATCTTCACGAATATTTTGCCCAAATTTTACACGCTTAAGCCACGGTATAAAAATAGGGCACAATATAATATTAGCAGCAAATGCTATTAATGCCGCTATAACTGCTGTTTCTATCATTTTTTATAACCTTTCTATTATCTCTTCAAACCGCATACCACGGGAAGCTTTTAAAAGAACATTAACGACACTATTAACAGGCTCTTCACCAGTTAAATATGTATTATTTTCATCAAAATTGCTTTCATTATCCTCAAGTTTGCTGCCTGCAAGTCTATTTTTTAGTTTTTTAAATTGCTCGGAAGCGAAAAAATCTTCTTTCGCTTCAAAATGGTTTCCGAAGTTATCATTAATATAATATTTTGAAAGCTCACCTATAGCATAGAGAGCATCTACTTTTGCGGCTGCAAATTCGCCGACTTCTCTGTGATATTTTTCTGAAAATTCACCTAGTTCAAACATATCACCTAAAATGGCTATTTTTTCACCCTCTTGTTCGCTTAAAAGCTCTAAAACGGCTTTCATACTAGCAGGGCTTGCATTATAAGAGTCGTTTATTAAGCTGGAGTTGCCAAATTTATAAATCTTCATTCTATTTGAAGAGGGTTCAAAATTTTTAATGCCGGCTTGTATTTCTTCTTTTGAAAGCCCTAGTAAAAAGCCCACTTTAGCCGCTATTAAAGCGTTTGAAATCATATATTCACCCGGGGTATTTAACTCTATTTTAAAGATTTTATCTTTATCGGTTGAATTGGAACTATTTGAAGCGCTTTCTTCTTCTAATGTTACATTTTCTTTTAAAGAAGCTTCATTTAAATTAAGTGTGGCTGTGGTCCCTAGTAGACCGTTATTTTGTATGTTTTCAACATTTTTTAAGTAATAATAATTTGCTTTTTCTATGTTTTGAAGCATTGGGTCGTCCCCGTTTAGGATTATAGTTTCGGGGTTGAAATCTAAGATTTCCATTTTTGCTTTTTTTATGTTTTCTTTAGAGCCTAGAAATTCTATATGGGCTTCTCCAATGTTTGTGATTATAGCTATATTTGGTCTGGCGATATTTGCAAGGGTGTGTATTTCACCTGAATGGTTCATGCCCATTTCAAGCACTAGCACTTCTGTTTCTTCGGTAACTTTAAATATTGTAAGCGGCATTCCTATATCGTTATTAAAATTGCCCTCTGTTTTAACGGTGTTTAATTTTTGGGATAGCACAGAAGCGGTTAAATCTTTTGTAGTAGTTTTTCCTACACTACCTGTAATGCCGATTACTTGTATGTCAAAAAGAGATAAGTAGTATTTTGAAAGCATTTTTAAAGCTTCTTTTGTAGATTTCACAAATATGTGTGGCAAATCTGTCTCTTGCTCTGAAAAAAGAATTGCCCCTTTATCGTATGCTATTTGTAGAAAATTGTGCCCGTCGTGATTTTCGCCTTTTATGGGAATAAAAATTTTGCCCTCTAATTCTTCCCTACTATCAATGCTAACACCTTTAAAATCTATAAAGCCGAGCACATTATAAGCTTTACCATTTACAGCTTCACAAATACTTCTAATATCTAATTTCATAGAAAGCCTCCCTTTATTTTTTGAACATATGTATAGCTCAAATGCCTTTTTAGCTATGTTCAAATTTTTATAATTAACGAACAATTTTAGCCACTGCTTTTTAATCGTGAGTAATTATAAAATTTGAACTATATTAAAGTTATAAAGACTTCTTCATTTTTTACAATGCCCAAGTATTTGCCTTGCTACTTCTGCATCATCAAACTCTATAGTTTTATCTTTAAAAATTTGATAGTTTTCATGCCCCTTGCCAGCTATAATTACAGTATCACCTTTTTTTGCATTATTAATTGCAAATTTTATGGCTTCTTCTCTATCTTCAATTAAAACATATTCACCTTTTTCTATACCTGCTTCAATATCTTTCAAAATTTGCAAAGGGTCTTCGGTTCTTGGGTTATCTGAAGTGATTATAGTTAAGTTACTATTTTCTGCGGATATTTTGCCCATAATAGGTCTTTTCGTTTTATCTCTATCACCACCGCACCCAAAAACAGTAATAACACGCCCTTTAGTAAATTCCAAAGCAGTATTAATTATAGATATTAAACTATCTGGGGTGTGTGCATAATCTACGATTAAATTAATACCTAAAGAGTTTTCCACTTTTTCAATACGCCCTGGCACAGAATTTAAATTTTTTATAGAATGCTGAATAATAGGAACCTCTACCCCTAGAACTATAGCCGCAACTATTACGCCAAGTGCATTATAGACCGAAAACTTACCTAGTATAGGCAATTCAAAATTATAAAGCTTGCCATCAATTTTTAAATCAAAAGCTGAACCGCTTTCTGTAAAAATTAAATTTAAAGCTTTAAAATCGCTTTCTTTATCTACACTATAAGTATAAGTTTTGGGGCATATTTTAGCCATAAAAGAGCCATATTCATCATCTATATTTATTACAGACACATCACTTTGGGCAAAAAGCTTAGCCTTAGCATCTCTATAGTTTTCCATAGTGCCGTGTAAGTCTAAATGGTCTCTTGTGAGGTTTGTAAATATTGAAACTGCAAAACGCAAATTTTCTACTTTATGAAGCAAAAGAGCGTGTGAAGTAACTTCCATTACTATATTTTGTGCTCCTTTTTCACTCATAATGCTTAAAATTTGCATAAGCTCTATAGAATCTGGAGTTGTGCTAGTTGCAAAATCTATTTTTAACTGCTCATCATTTATTTTTGTATCCACAGTGCCGATTAAGCCCACTTTTTTGGTGCCTTTAATTGTGTTATTAAAAGTATTAATATCTTCATTAAGATTATTAATTTCACCGCCTAAAGCTTCCATAAGAACTTTTTGCATATAAAAAGCTGAGCTAGTTTTCCCATTAGTGCCGGTAATGCCTATTAGGCGTGTGCTTGTATTATCAAAGCCATAAAACCTATGGGCAATAAAAGCCATTGCATATCTGCTATTTGAAACTTTAGCAACCGAAACACCTTTTGGCACGGATATATCTTTACTAACGATAAAAGCTACAGCCCCTGCTTTTGAGGCTTCTTCTATAAAATTGTGCCCGTCTACTCTAAAACCCTCTATGCAAATAAAAAGTGTATTTTTTCTTACATTTCGGGAGTCTATCGTTAAATGGTTTATTTCAACATCTTCGCCAAATAGCTCATATTCAAAGTCTTTTAAAAGCTCTGTTAATTTCATAAATAAGCTCCTTTCTTAAAGATTATTTTTTATACTAAGCTTTGCTAATTTTAGTTGAGAATAATTGGGCAGATTAGTAAGGCAAATAGATAAACTTACTTACTCCATAAAAACAGTTATTGCTTGGTTAGCATTAACTACACTACCTTTTGGCGGGTATTGAAAAGAGATTACAGACCCCGCTTCCCCTAAAATTTCTATTGTAAAATAATCACCTAGCAATTCTTGTGCCTGTTCTAAAGTGCTGCCTACAATATCTGGAACTTCTATTTGCGGTGTTACATTTTCAAGCTCAGCTTCATAATATTTCACTTCTATTAAATTTGGAAGTATATTTGAAAAGAGTTCTGCTATCATAGGGGCTGCAACTTGCCCGCCATAATAAGCACCCCTCGGCTCATCTATAAGCACAAGAGCTATTATTTGCGGATTTTCAGCAGGTGCAAAGCCTACCATAGAAGCTATATAATTGCCGCTTCTTCTAGGCAGTTTCTCGCTAGTTGCAGTTTTACCGCCTATTCTAAAACCTTGCACATAAGCTTTATTACCTGTGCCATCAAAAACGACTTTTTCTAAAGAATAAGTTAAAGCGGCGGCTGTTTCTTCGGAAACAATTCTTTCCCCTTTAGGCTTAGATAAATCTGTAATTAAGTTAAAATCATCATCTATAATCTTTGCACCAACGTGTGGTGTAATAGTGTAGCCGCCATTTATAACGGTTGAAATAGAGGTGATTAACTGCATTGGTGTTATTTGAAAGCTTTGCCCAAAGCTCATAGTTGCAAGCTCCACAGGGCCAACATTTTCTAAAGGGTGCATTATAGAATTTGCTTCACCAGGCAAATCTATTCCAGTTTTAGATTTAAGCCCAAAGCTTGCTAAGCCTTGATAAAACATTTCTGCCCCTAGCCTTTCACCTAAAACCATAAAAACAGGGTTGCAAGAAACTAACATTCCCTCTAAAAAGGTAACACTGCCGTGGTTTCTTGGAAAACGCCAACACCTAATAGGCCTGCCGCCTACCATATGAAAGCCATTGCAAATAAATGTGGAATCAAGGTTAACGAAGCCATTTTCCATAGCCATAGCAGCAGTTAAAACTTTAAAAGTGGAACCGGGTTCATATGTATCATTTATTATAAAATTTCGCCACATTCCATTTAAATGGTTCATTTGCTCTGCACTTGGTATACTGTCCCATTGGTCTTTAAGCTCGGGATTATTAATTTCAAAAGGTTCATTTAAATCAAAATTTGGGTAGTTTGCCATGGCGAGAATTTCACCATTTGAGGGGTTCATAACTACAATGCTTCCCCGAGAAGCGTTATAATTACCAACAGTTACAGACACAACTTGCTCTGCATATTGTTGAATTGCGAAATCTAAATTTGTTACTAAATGGTACCCATTTGCAGGTGCTATCCGAAAACGCCTGCTATCTTCTGTTTCACGCCCTCTTGCATCGGTTTCGGTTAAAATTCTGCCCTCTGTGCCCCTTAAATATTCATCATACTTTGCTTCTAAGCCTATTATGCCTTGATTATCACCGCCAACAAAGCCAATAACTTGGGCTGCCATATTTTCATATATGTATATGCGTTTAATATCTTCATCGATTACTACACCTGCAAGTTCTAAATCTCTTATTTGCTCTGCAATATTTAAAGGCACACGTGGTTTAATTCTATTAAGGGCTACCCTTTTTTCTACTTTTTCGAGCGTTGCTTCAAAATCTAATTCTAGAATTTGCGAAAGTTTAGTTGCAACTAAGTTAGAATCTTGCACTTGTGCGTTTATTACGCTAATGGCAGAAACCGGTTCTGTGGTTACTAGAGTTTGTAAGTTTCTATCTAAAATATTTCCTCTAGTTGGCGTTATTAGCCTGTCTCTCGTCTGCTGTTCATAGGCTTCTGAGCGTAAAAACTCAGCCATAAAAATATTAATATAGATTAGCCGAAGAAACACAAAAATGAGTGCAAATGTGAAAATGAAAAAGACTAATAAAAGTTTTTTTCTCATCAAAATAGTTTTTTCCATGCAAAGCCCCCTTAACTTACGGTTAGCATAAAAAGTATACTAACAGAAGTTACACAAAATAATTTATACTATTTTATGTATGGGGGCTTGCCCGTTATTCATTCAAAAATTATCAAAAATTATTTATAGCTGCTCATGATTGGAAAGCAGTGGCTAAAATTATTCGCTAGCTATAAATAATTTTCAAAATTTAACCTTTGCTTTTCCATTCTTTTGCTACAGCTTCTGCAACAGCTTTTCCAACTCTTTTATCTGTAGCGTCTGGAATTATATAATCTTCTTTTAAATCATCGCCTACTAAAGAAGCTATTGCAAATGCAGCTGCTAAGTGCATTGGTTTAGTTATATCTTTAGCACTTGCATCAAATGCTCCTCTAAAAATACCCGGGAAAGCTAACAAATTATTTATTTGATTTGGAAAATCACTTCTGCCCGTTGCAACTATTTTTGCACCACCTGCTTTTGCAACATCTGGCATTATTTCTGGTATTGGATTTGCCATTGCAAACACTATAGAATCTTTATTCATTAATTCAATCATTTCTTTTGTAATAATATTTGGGGCACTTAAACCAATAAAAATATCTGCCCCTTTTAAAGCTTCTGCATAACTACCTGTGAGATTTTCTTTATTAGTTTTCGGTGCTATTTCACCTAGAAGCCCGTCAAAAAGTTCTGTGTTTTGAATAATGCCTTTGCGGTTTAATAAGGTTATATCTTTTGCCCCTGCATCAAAAAGGAGCTCTGCAGTTGCGGCACCGCTTGCCCCCGCACCAGAAATAACTATTTTCACTTCGCTTAATTCTTTACCGACTAATTTTAAAGCGTTAACGATACCAGCAAGAGTAACTATTGCTGTGCCATGTTGGTCGTCGTGAAAAATTGGTATATCACATTTTTCTTTTAACTTTTTTTCTATTTCAAAACAGCGGGGCGCTGAAATATCTTCAAGGTTTACACCACCAAAGCTTCCCGCCATAAGAGCTATAGTATTT
>WRFW01000195.1 GCA_009787435.1 Defluviitaleaceae bacterium | reverse complement strand
GTCGTTTGCCCTGTTATCTCTTTATATTTGTTCATAGGGTCTTTAAAATCATCTTCGTAAATAAAATCGTTGCCAGTGTTATAAGGTGGGTCTATATAAATCATTTTAATTTTGCCATAGTAGCTTTTTTGTAAAATTTTTAATACTTCTAAGTTATCGCCCTCTATGTATAAATTTTCAGTAGTATCAAAATTAACGCTATCTTCTTCGCAAGGGCGAAGAGTTGCTGTGCTCGGTTTTCCGGCAATTTTATAGCACTCAGTTTTGCCTTTCCAAGTAAACTGGTAGCGTTCATTTTCGTTTTCTTTATATTTTCCGCAAAGGTTTAGTAAGTGTTCTAGATCTAGCTCGCCGTCTTTTAGAAGCTGCGGCATAGTCTGTTTAATTTTTTGTATAGTTTGTTCCGTTATATCTAAGCTTGTTGCGGGAATGTGTTCCCTCTGCCCGCCTAATTGTTCAATTGTGTTTTTTTCTAGTTTTTGCTTACTCATTTTAAAACCCCTATTCTTTAAATTGGATATTTCTAAAAACTTTCTTCGCTCGTTTTTAGCTCACCCAAGATAGCCCAAAAACAGGCTATCTTTAACGTACCTTTTAAAAACTTAGCAGTTTTTAGAGGTGCTTAATTGTTATCTCTATTATACCAAATTTAAAACGTGCTAGTAAATAGTTTAACTAAATTGTTAGCGTTGCAATTTAAATACTTAAAATAGCCTAAGAAACTTTTCTTGCATTATATTTTTGTTAAAATCGCTCTAACAATATAATTACAAAGCTTGCATTTGCCATATCGCTAGTATAAAATTATATTAAATGATAATTTTAGCACAAAGGAGAAGTGTATGAAAGTTAAGAAAAAAATATTTGCCAAGGAAATATTAGCCCCATTGAAAGAGGCTTCCCCTTATAAAGCTATAGCCCCTATAGCTATAGCTGCAACTATTACCCTTTCAACAAACGTATTAGCTAACACATTTACAGACATAACGCCTGCTCATTGGGCATATTCAGAAGTAGTAAGTGTTACTAACAGAGGAATAATGAACCGAAATAATTCAGGTGCATTTAGACCAAACTCCCCTATAGATAAATTTGAGACTAGCCGTATTTTGGCACTCGTTGCAAGGTTTAATGAAGCCCCGCAATCTTTTATTAACTATGCTGTTTCTAACCACCAAGCTTCTTTAAATGCCGTTTCTAGCCGTTTTGACCGTTGGAACGCTAACGTTAATAGAGAAGTTGCATTTCTTTTAGAGCTTGGTGTGCTCACAAATGCAGATATAAATAATTTTATAGTAGTTAATAATAATTCTGAAGAGCTAAGAGCACTTTCTAGGCAAGAAGCAGCGGTTTTCCTAGCAAGAGCCGCAAACTTAAGTTCCCATATAGGCACAGCCCCAGCCCATCCTTTTTCAGACAATTCATCTATAGCAACGGGTGCAAGGCCTTATGTAGATTTTCTTAGAACTAATGCTATAGTTTCAGGGGATGGCTATGGTAATTTTGTTCCAAATGCCGCTTTAAATAGAGCTTCTTTTGCTCTTATGATTTACCGTGCTATTAGCTTGCAAGAAGCTCTAGGTGCTTCTTGGGTTCATCCAAATATGCCAGGCTGGCAAACTCTGCCGACTTTGGCTCCCATTACTACACCGCCGCCTGCAAATATACTTCCCCCACCAACACCGCCGCAAACACCCTCTATAGCTATTACTCAGCCTCAGCCAGAAATACCAAATATATCAACAAACTTAACGGGCATAGTATATAAAATAGATGAAGCTGCAAACTTTTTAGCCGTTCAAATTCGCTTTTTAACACCTGCAGGAATAGAGCATTCTACTATTCTAGGATTAAGGCTAGCCGCAAACGCTGAACTTTTAAGGGGTGAGCAAACTATATCACTTTCATCTATAGAAGAGGGAGACTCTGTTAGTTTAAAAATTACAGATGGTAGAATAACAAACATAAACACAACCGAAAGAAATCGCTCTTTCACTGCCACTTTAATAACTGTTCGCGGCAATGCTTTAATTGTTAATTACCGTGGAAATAATCAAGAAATAGGTATAAAGCAAAATGCTATTATAGAGCGTCAAGGGCAAGGAGTTGTTCCGATTAGTGCCTTTAGAGTTGGAGACCAATTGGATATTATAGTTGAAGAAAACAAAGCGACTAATATTTTTGCTTTCGGAACTAGAGAAACAGTAGACGGCACAGTTCGTGAGCTTAGCATAGAAAATAATATTACTAGGGTAGTATTAGAAACTTCTTCTGGTGAAAGAATATTATATAGAAGAGGAACTCTTACAGGTGTTTATGCTGCTAGCCGTGTCCGTTTTCAATTAGATAGCAGCGAGATTTTAAGCTTCAGTATTCTTAATCAATAAATGGTGAAAGCATTAGCCGCTAAAAATTCTGCTCGTATTAGCTCTAATGTTAGAAGTTATAAAAAAACTTCTTATAACGGCTCTAATAAAAGGGGCACTTCAAAAAATAGCAGGCAAAATAAAAAAAGAAAGCCTAAAAATTTTTTTAATATTTTTATAGCTTTCACACTTTATGCTTCTATAGCTTCTATCATTTATTTTATATTTTTTTCGCCTAATGCATACGCTGTTTATATAGGTGAAAATAGAGTAGTTTTAATGCAAAGAGGAGTTGTTACTGAAGATTTATTCCTTTTAAATTTGCTAGCTAGAATCTCAATCCAAAATGAAAATTCACCAGTCGTTTTAAGAGAAGATGTTTCTCTTGCCCCTGTTCGTGCAAGTTCTGGTGTTTTAAGTTTGGAACAAGCACTTAATATTGCTGTTGCTTCAAGCAGCTATTATATTAAAGCGGCTACTTTTATTATAGATAGTGAGCCAATAGTTACAGTTTCTTCTGAAGATGAAGCAAGCAGAATTATAAAATATATAGCTAGCAAAACTGCTTCAGGTGTGCCAATAAATATTGAAACGCCTAATGCAAATATAGTAATAGAAAATCGTTTCCCTGGGCCTGCTGGCGGCATATCATCTTTTGAAACTGCTGTTTCTAAATTAACTCAGTTTAGAGTTAGCTTAGAAACACACACCATTTCACAAGGTGAAACTTTATCTAGTATAGCTTTGCTTGCAAATTCAACAGTTGAAGAAATTTTGTCTCTAAACCAGGGGCTTAATGCCAATAGTTTAACAGTCGGCGAAGTTATAAATGTTGGTGTGTATAGACCTATACTAACAGTCTTATACGAAGATTATAAAGAACCGCCTAAAGCAAGCCTAATATATGAGCTGGAGGAGATAGAACAATATTATGATATTGATAGTTGAAGATGAAAAAAGTATAGCAGAAATAATCGCATTCAACTTAAAAAAAGAGGGCTATGAATATATAATAGCTAATGATGGTGTTACAGGGCTAAAGCTCGCTTTAGAAAAAAATCCAGAGCTAGTCTTGTTAGATATTATGATGCCAGGTATAGATGGTTTCAACGTCTGTAAAAAAATTAGGCAAAGTTCTGAAGTGCCTATTATTATGCTAACTGCTCGTAGTGAAGAAGTAGACAAAGTGCTAGGGCTTGAAATAGGGGCAGATGATTATGTAACGAAACCATTTTCCCCGAGAGAGCTAATGGCACGTGTTAAAGCAAACTTAAGAAAACGCCAAATAGAAATTATAGACGATGAAGACATAATAACTAGTTTAGATATTACTATAGATTTGAAAAAGTATACAGTAACCAAAGGCAATACACAAATATCTTTAACATCAAGAGAGTTTGACCTTATAGTGTTTTTGGCTAAAAAGAAAGGGCAAGTTTTTAGCCGAGAGCAGCTTCTCGAGCAAGTTTGGGGCTATGAATATTTTGGAGACGCACGCACAGTAGATGTTACAATAAGAAGGCTTCGCACAAAAATAGAAGAAGCACCAGAAAACCCGCAATATGTTTTAACTAAACGGGGTGTCGGTTATTATTTCGTTTCTGAATAATGAAAAGCATAAAACTAAAATTAATTTCTCTTTTCGTTACTCTAGTTTTGTTCGTTATGATTATTGCAGGTGCTTTTGTTCGTGTTAGCGTCGGCTTAATCGAAGAAACCCGTGCCCATGAAGAGCTTTCTTTTTTGGCAGGCTTCTATGCCGATATAATCCATCAAAATGGCTTAGATGATTCTAGGCTCAGAGAATTTAGACCAGAAACAACCCTTTTAATACTCTATTCAGACGGTACACTTGCCACAGGGGCTCATAATGAAAATTATTCTAGTATGTTTAATTCCCCGGCAATAATAGGGGCAATCGCCGGCAATAACACTTTTATTCCTTGGCAAGAAACCCAAAATGAGCAAGGCAGAATAATTATACAAATGCAATATGCAACGCCTGTTTATATAAATGGCGTTCACTATATAATATATATTTATTCAAATGCAGGGCGGGCAGTAGAAAATTTAGAAGATATTTCAAGAATTATATTATTTTCAATAATAATTGCTACTTCGCTTGCTATTTTTTTAGGATACTTATATTCAACAACTTTCACAAAACCTTTAATAGAGCTTACAAATGCAGCTAAAAGAATGGCTGAAGGCAAGCTTAAAACAGAAGCCAAAGTATATAACAATGATGATGAAATTGGCGAGTTGGCAGGTGCTTTTAACAACATGGCTAAAAGCTTAAATAGGTTAGATACTATGCGAAGAGAATTTGTAGCTAATGTGAGCCACGAAATTAGAACACCTTTAACAGTAATAAAAACTTATGCAGAAACTTTAAAAGAAGAGCTTACAGAAAGTGAGATTGCCCAAAGCTTTTTAACAACTATAGACTTAGAAGTTGATAGAATCACACTGCTAGCTACAGACCTTTTAGAGCTTTCCCATTTTGATAACAATCAAATGACTATGACTATGGAATATAGAGACTTAGGGCAAATTCTTTCAAATAGCATAAAGCAAGTGAGCGTATTAGCAGAGCAAAAAAACCAAAAAATCACTTCTCTAATAAAAGAAGATATGGTTTGTTATGTCGATTCTATACGTATAAATCAAGTTTTCGTTAATATACTTTCAAATGCAGTGAAATATAGCGATGAAAATACTAATATTAAAGTTGCAACAAAAGTTACTAAAGAAAAATTTATAGTTACAATAAAAGATGAGGGTATTGGAATCTCAGAAGAAGATTTGAGCCATATTTTTGAGCGTTTCTATAGAGTAGATAAAGCTAGAAGCCGTGAATCTGGCGGCTCTGGGCTTGGGCTTTCTATAGTTAAAGAAATTTTAGACATGCATAGTGCCTCAGTTTTTGTAAAAAGCGGAAAAGGAATAGGTACAATTTTTGAAATTTCATTTAATAAAGAAAATATTTGAAAGTGTAATGTTGTTGTAACTAAGATGTAATGAGGATAGTGTATACTAGTATTAACTTATAAATTTAAAGAGGAGGTAGGCTAAAATGAAAAAAATAGGAGCAGCTTTGGCTATTTGTTTTGTGTTCCTTTTTGCAAGCAACGCATACGCTAATTACGATGAAAACTTAATAAGAACAGGGCTCGAAGATAGGACAGACATCACTTGGATTATTAATCAACTATATGAGGAGCACGGCTTTAATGCTTTCGGCGTAAGTGCTGGCGAAAGTTTGCTTTTCAACATATTAATTGAAGCTATTTCTAATTCTGAAGTAACTTTTGACCGTGTCCGCACTATTACAGGTAACCACACTTATGGCTCTGTGCTTAGGTTTATCGTTTTAACTTCTGAAGGCAAAGTCTATTTTGATGAAACTTTAACAGTCGGCATTTCTGGCGTTTTTAGTATAGATATTAACTTCGCAGAAAATTATAACGTTGTAGTTATCGTTGTAACGCCGAGTGATTATGATGGCAATAGCCACTTCGCTTCAATAGTTCGCAGGCTTCCTTCAGAAGTTAGAGATGGGCTTTTAAGCCGCACACGTGCTCTAGTTGAAACAGGTATTAATGAATAAAATAACTTTTTCAAAATTAAAAAGTTTCACATTTGAAAATGCCGCTTCAAAATTAAAAAACTTTCAATTTCAAAAGCAAAATATAAGTTCAAAATTGAAAACCTTGTTTTTGTGCTTTCTCATTTTAACTTCTATTTTGCTTTCTTCTGAGCTATGGCTAACGAGTGGTCATAGCTTTTTTGTAGCTAATTCACCATTAGAAAGTGAAGACTTTGAAAGTTATTTTTTCATGCCAAGAAGAATTTTAACATCGCCAAGGGGTAATCGCTTCGTGCCCACTTATTTAACTAGCCCAGATTATCAAATAAATAATATAATAAAAAATAGGCTCGGTGGCAGGCCGCCAGTAATAAGCACAACTTTGCACCAATTAAATTATAACACTCTAAATTTTCGGGGCATTTTTTATGATTATTCTTTCCCCATACCTAGCTATTTATTTGAAAAATATTTCGGTGCTACTCAATTACCATATGTTACAGGCATTTTAGTTTCCCCCTCAGAGCAAAATTTTAATGTAGTCTATATAGAATTGTTTGATTCTGTTAATAATTTTACAGAAAGAGCACAGTTAGTAAATAGCGAATACCACAACATTTTAATGAACAGAATAGCAGAAGCAAACGCAAGGCTAACTACTCAAAACTTTTATTATTCTAGCAGTTTTCTTATGGGCTTTAATTTGCCTAGAAATAACTTTCTAGCTAGGTGGCAAGAAAGTGAATTAGTTTCTCAAAATATTAGTCCTCTAAAATTTTCAGAAGTTGTAACTATTTTTGAAGCAGCAAGCGTTTTCTTTTTAAACCCTTCCGAAGTTTGGATAAGCTATGAAGATGGTATATACCGCTTTGCAGGCGAAAACTCAGTCGTAACTTTTGGCGATAGGCTAACATATACAAACTATAGACCGAATAGAATTATAAGCGAAGCAAATGTTTTAATTAATTTTAATGCGGCAAAAAATTTTATGAATGCTGAAAATATAAATATTAGCCCTAGTGTAGGTGGAATAACTTTATCAAATTTTGCCTATTCAGAAAATATAACAACTTTTTATTTTGACTATTTAATAAACAATTTTCCAGTTTATTTAGGCGAGCCATTTGCTGAAATTAAAGTTGACTCTGGTGTTGTAGTTTCATACAAAAGGATGATGCCTTTTATACTAACCGATGAAACGGCTAATATAAGCAAAGACGCTATAGACTTTATAAATATTGTAGGCTCTGAAAATAATGTTAGTTTTGGATATTTAAAAAATAATTTAAATACGAGAGAAGAACAAACTCTCTCTCTCGGGTGGAGGGTTATTTTAAAATGAAATGGGAAAATGCAAAAAATATAAGTATAGTAGCCTTTGCTCTTTTAAATATAGCCCTTTTAATCATTAGATTTTCAGAGCTTAGCTTAGGCTCGGAAAGAATAAATACTATTACTCACGTTTTAAATGAAAACGGAATAGAACTAGCTTCAAATTTTAGATTTATAACGCCAAGCCCTAAAAAACAAATTCACTTTTCAGAGCGAACTTTAAACCGCCACAATATTACACCAATACTTTTTATAAACAATGAAAATATCCGCATTTCACAAAATATATTTTATAATGATTTTGAAAAAATAACTTTCACAAACACAGGCTTTATATATGAAAATATTTCTGCAAAAGCTCCTTTTAAAAATTTAGACCATAAAAAAGCTTTTGCAGAAAATATTATATCATCGCTTAATATTAATGTTCAATTAGATTATGCCCGCAACACACCATATGGCTTTGTGTTAGCTTATCGGGCTGAATATTTTAGAGAACTCATTTACAACAACCACATAATATTTACATTTGTAAATGGGAATATCCACAAGATAAATTTTAACTATTTAACTCCTATATCTTTTTTCGGCTCATATAGAGTTTTAAGACCTATAGATGAAGTTTTATTAAATTTTATGCAAATATACGATGCAGATTTAATTTTGAGTGCAAATATAGTATACGACCTTTTAAGTTATGAAATGGCAATCCCATTTTTCAGAATAATTTTTAAATTAGGTGGCTATGAAAAAAGTGCTTTAATTAGTGCATATTAGTTTTTATAATTTGGCATTGTTAAAAAGGAGTTTTAATTGAAAAATACGTACGTAAATTTTACATTGCTGCACATAGTAGTGTTTTTAATAATATGGCAAACTGGCTTTTATCTCGCTTTCATACCCTTTTCAATAACGTTTATTTTGTCTCTATTTAAAGACTACAAAAATAGAACACAAAAATATAAACAAGAAGCAGCTAAAAAGATAGCCAAATTAGAGCAAGATAGAAAAACAAATGAATGGAAAACTTGGAAAGATGATGGGGCAGAATTCATAAACCAAGACCACCAATATTCCTCCGATTTAGATATTTTCGGCAGAGCTTCCATTTTTCAAAAATTTAATGAAGCAAAAACCTACTTCGGCAGGTTATATGTTAAAGAACTTTTAACTGAGCCAAATTCAGAAATTTTAAAGAGACAAGAAGCAGTAAAAGAACTTAGTGAAAATAAAGAGCTTATTACAAAGCTTAAAATAGAGCTTTCTTTAAACCGTGAAATATCTGAAAATCCTGAAGAGCTAATCCAACTTTTTAAGACTAATGAGAAAGTCTTAAAAAATCCGCTAATAAAAATTTTAGCCGTGTTAGTGCCCACTATTTTAATTGGCTCTATATTTTTAGGCTGGTTTGAAGTGTTTATAGTAGCCTTTTTTGCTAACATAGCTTTGTTTTTGGCTCTCTTCGTGTTCGTTAATAAAACAGTTTCACCTTTATACCGCTTTAAAAAAGCAATGGGAAATATAAAAAATATAATCTCTTTGATTGCAGAAACTGAATTTGAAGCACACTTGAATAAAGAAGCAAAAGCCGCTTTAATAGATGGGGAAGCTTTAAAGAACATTAATAAAATTAACTTTCTTGCAGAAGCTATAAACGTTCGCCACAATTTTATTTTATACTTAATCTTAAATTTAGGGCTCCTTTGGGACGTTAACTTAGCAACTTACTTAGAAGAGCTAAGAGGGAAGATAGATATTGAAAAATGGCTTAAACAAGTAGCCCATTTTGAAGCTATGCTAACTTTGGCTAATGTAGCTCAATTTGAAGATACTAGCTATCCAAAATTGATTAATGAAAATAAAATAACAGCTGAGCTTTTAACCCACCCTTTAATAGAAAAGCCTATTTCTAATTCCATAAAATTAGATGGTATAGCGATAGTTTCTGGAAGCAATATGAGCGGCAAAACTACTTTTCTTAGAACGATAGGTACAAACCTAGTTCTATTTTATGCAGGGGCACCGGTTTTTGCAAAATCTTTTGAAGCACCTAAGCTTTCAATTTTAACTTCTATGCGTATTACAGACAATTTAGAAGAAAATATTTCAACTTTTTATGCAGAGCTTATCCGTATAGAAAAAATAATTAAAAAGAGAAAAGAAAATGTTCCAATGTTGTTTTTAATAGATGAGATTTTTAGAGGAACAAACTCAGAAGATAGAATAGCAGGTGCTAAAAAAGTTTTAGAGCAGCTTTTCGGCAGCCTAGGCTTAATAACTACACACGATTTAGAAGTATCAAATAATTTTCAAGGCAAACAAGGTTTCACAAACTTTCATTTTAAAGAAGATTACCTAGGAAATAAAATTTCATTTGATTACAAAATGAGAGAGGGAATAAGCACAACGAGAAATGCAATTTATCTTATGAAAATGGTCGGTATAGAGTAGAGAAAATCAAGTTCAAAAAAATGTTAGTTAGGTATTTTGTCGGCTTTAATTAGCCGGCAATTTCTCTAATATCAGACACAAGCGGCTTAAGAGGCGGTCTTGAAGCTCAACTAGTCCGTTTACGCTCAAACTTTAATAGAGGCAATCTAACGATTAGGCAATATAATTCTTTAAGAACTCAGCTATTAGCACAGCAATAACTAAGAAAATTATTATTTTAAATAAAAAAGAGAGGCTAGCCCCTCTTTTTTATTTATTTTAATCCGCAAGGTGGGCTTTGCCCACTTTAGTAAAAATGGCTCACCCCAAATCTTATTATTTGCAGCCATTTTATTCACAAAATATACACAAGTTTAAAGCCCCAAAGGGGCGTATGCAAACGACGGATTTAAACTTAATTATTATTAATAATTGCTGAATGAAAGAAAGGAACACCATTGCTATTTACTATCATTCCCTCAATCTCTGTTCTAACACCGAAATTAGCAAAAGGGTGATAAAGATATATTCTAGCTGCTGTGTCTATTAAAATTTGTGCAAGTTCTAAATATATTTCTTCTCTTTCTTCTAAATCTAAAGTTCCTCGCCCTCTAAGAAGCAATTCATCGACTATTCTATTTGTGTGGAAAACAGTGTTCCCAGAGGGACCATGCATAGTGCTATGGTATAGCGGCCATATAGCCATATCTGGGTCGCCTGTTGTAGTTGTCCACCCGAGCACATACATTTCATGCTCGCCTGCATCTATTGCATCTAAAAATGCTCCCCACTCCATAAAGTTTATATGAACAGTTACCCCTATTTGGGCAAGGGTAGCTTGCACATATTCTGCTGTAAGCTGGCGAACTGTGTTTCCATAGCCAACGTAAATAGTAGTTTCAAACCCATTTGGAAAGCCTGCTTCTGTTAAAAGAGTTTTTGCCAGTTCTATATTGTGCTCTAATGTGTTTAAATTGGAATAATCGGGTGCTATTGATATTCCTGGTGCAATTGGGTTATGGGCTAGCACTCCCATTCCCTCTGCTAATCCATAAAGAATATTTTCACGGTTTATTGCCATCGTTAAAGCTTGTCTAACTAGCTTATTATCAAATGGCGGGTGCTGAGTATTAAAGCCTATATATTCTAAACGGTTCATAGGTATTTGAATCAAGTTTACAGCCCCATTTCCAATAAAATTAGCTACTTGCTGAGGCTGCAAGCTAGTAACATGCCCCTCGCCAGTTTCAAGCATTGCAGAGCGTGTAGCAGGCTCTGTTACAGATACAAAACGCAAAGTTTCGCTTAGGGCAGGTGTTCCCCAATACTCCTCAAAACGTTCAAAAAGTGTATAAGCCCCGTGTGCTCTTGAAACGAAAACAAAAGGCCCAGTGCCTATAGGATTTTCATTAATAGTGAGCCCGTCTTGGGCTTCTTTTTCTATAGCAAGCGGTGATATTATTTTCCCAGCAGGGTTAGCTAAGTGTGCAGGCAAAGGGCCAAAAGGGACTTCGGTTATTATTTGAATTGTATATTCATCTATAATTACAACTTCGCTAATCGCCGATAGCATAAAGGCACGAACAGAAGCATTCTCTGGGTCTAAAAGTCTAGTTAAAGAAGTATAAACTGCTTGTGCATTTAAATAAGCACCATCATGAAAATAAACACCACTTCTTATGTTAAATTCCCAAGTGTAATCATCTAAATTTAAAAAAGAATACGCCAAAAGACCAACTACAGTTCCATTTTCATCAAAAGTAGTTAATGTTTCAAATATTTGCGAAGTTGCTTCTGTTGAAACAGAATCGTTATTGTTGTGTGGGTCAAAAGATGGTGGGTCTGCAGATTGAATAAATACAAGTTCTGTGCTGTTTATAGTTTGGTTTATCTCAGAACTATTGCTATTTTCATATAAATTAGGATTGTTTATAGCAGGGCTTCCATAGTTATAGCTGCAAGCCGTTAAGAATAAAGTGAATAGAAAAAAAAGTTTTGATTTTTGATTTTTAGTGTGCATAATAAGTCTCCCTTTTCGGTATGTTTTATAATTTTAAGTTTTGAAAAATTGTAGAAAATTATAAAAGGGATTTGCACTAAAAGTGGGATTTTGCTTTAGGGTTTTTGTAATTTATTATTTTAAAAATTAAACTTTGGTAAGCTAGGTAAGCTACTAAGTTTTTTACTAGAAACGCTTAGGAATTTTTAATATAGCGTGGAAACCCCACTTAAATTGCAAATCCCTTGCTCCTTCGTTGTTTTTTAATATATGTATACATATGTGAGCTGCTCCTTTTCATTAAATTTTATTTTAATTGGGTATATTTAAAAACTCTCTTCGGTCGTTTTTAGTTCACCCAAAATTAGGATATCTTTAAAGCGCCTTTTAAAAACTTAATAGTTTCCAGAGGTGTTCAATTATTATATCACTAAATAAAAAATTTGTCAAGCCTTTTTTAAACCACCTGCGGTGGTGCATAATCGCGGAGTACTATTTTAGTTTTCGAAATAAAACGCCGCGAATTTACCCAGATGGCAAGCCTTTTTAAAAATGCCCAAGTATAATTTTAAAAAATTAAAAACTAGCGAAGCTAGCCGCCTGCGGTGGTGCATAATGCCTTGGGGGAATGTTTCTTAAACCGCTCTTATAGTTGCTTACTATAAAGAGCAGTTTAAGAGTAA